>NZ_DASRTS010000077.1:0-12832 GCF_035655815.1 Lysobacter sp. | reverse complement strand
CTCGCCGACCACGTCGAACTCGAGCGCGCAGTGCGCGGCGTTGCCGTACGGATCGAAGAAGGCGGCGAGCTCGGACGGGATCTGGTCGGGGATCGGCCACAGGTTGGAGGCCGGCATCACGATGTACTCGGCGAACGCGCCGTTGCGGTTCACGCCGATGCCGACGGTGTTCGGGCACAGGTGCTGCTTGCCGGCGCGGCAGTTGCGGCAGTGGCCGCAGACGATGTGGCCCTCGGCCGACACGCGCTGGCCGACGGTGTAGCCCGTAACGCCCGTACCGACCTGCGCGATGCGGCCGACGAACTCGTGGCCGATCACCAGGCCCGGCTTGATCGTGCGCTGGCTCCACTCGTCCCACAGGTAGATGTGCAGGTCGGTGCCGCAGATCGCGGTCTTCTCCAGCTTGATCAGCACCTCGTTCGGGCCGGGCGAGGGGACCGGCACCTGTTCCATCCAGATGCCCTTGCCGGCTTCGCGCTTGACCAGCGCCTTCATCGTTTGCGTCATGGGATTCGTCCGCGGACGGCGGTAAAGAGACCGCGATTATACGCCGCGCGCCCTGTCCGACCGGTGCGCGGGTTTGCCCCGGGCGGCCGGCTTCGCCTATCGTCGCCGGCTCCTCGTGCCCAGGAATCGCCATGCGAGCCACCATGCGCCGCCGTCCGTTCGCCCTGTCCGTTTCGCTTGCCTTGTCGATGAGCGTGGGCGCCGCCCATGCCGACGAGGGCATGTGGATGCCGTCGCAGCTGCCGGACATCGCCAAGCAGCTCAAGGCGGCCGGCTTCAAGGGGCAGGCGCACGATCTGGCCGAACTGGCAAAGCCGCCGATGAACGCGGTGGTGAAGGTGGGCGGCGCCAGCGGCGCGTTCGTGTCGAAGGATGGACTGGTGCTGACCAACCACCACGTCGCCTTCGGCGTGATCCAGTACAACTCCAAGCCCGGGCGCGACCTGATCCGCGACGGCTACATCGCCGCAGATCACGCCGCCGAACTGCCGGCCAATCCGGATTACCGCGTGCTGGTCACTACCGGCTTCGACCGCATCACCGACCGCATCCTCGCCGGCACCGCGGGCAAGCGCGGGCGGGCGTACTTCGATGCGGTGGATGCCGCGAGCAAGGCGGCGGTCGCCGAATGCGAGCGCGAACCGGGTTACCGCTGCAGCGTGGCCGACATGTACTACGGCACCGACTTCTACCTCGTGCGCCAGCTGGAACTGCGCGACGTGCGGCTGGTGTATGCGCCGCCCAACGACATCGGCAATTACGGCGGCGAGGTGGACAACTTCGTCTGGCCGCGCCACGCCGGCGACTTCACCCTGTTGCGCGCGTACGTCGGCAAGGACGGCAAGCCGGCCGACTACTCGCCCGACAACGTGCCTTACGTGCCGCCGGCGCACCTGCAGGTGTCCACGCGCAACGTGAAGGAAGGCGACTTCGCCATGCTCGCCGGCTACCCGGGCGTGACGTTCCGCCACCGCATGGCGTCGGAATTCGCCAGCCAGGTCGAATGGCAGCTGCCTTCGCGCGTGGCCGTGTACCAGCGCATGATCGGGGTGATCGAGGAAACCGCCGCGAAGGACGAGGCCGCGCGCGTGGCGTATGCCTCGCAGGTGCGCGGGCTGAAGAACAGCCTCAAGCGCGCGCAGGGCGAACTCGACGGCCTGCGGCGCAGCGACGCCGTGCGCGTGCGGCGCGAGGACGAGGCGGCGATGTTCGCCTGGCTCGCAAGGCAGCCCGACGCGACCGCGACGCGCGCCGACATCGACGCTGCGCAGGCCGTGCTCGATGCACGCAGCGCCACGCGCGAGCGCGACCAACTGCTGGCGCTGGTGCAGTCGCAGACACAACTGCTGCGTGCCGCGCTCACCGTGCAGCGGCTGGCGCACGAGCGCGGCCGCCCCGACGCGCAGCGCGAGACCGGTTATCAGCAGCGCGACGAGGCGCTTATCACCGGGCAGCTTAAGCAGGCGCAGCGCCGCTACGCGCCGCAGGTCGAGAAGGCGTTGCTGACGGAACTGCTCACGCAGTACCTGGCGCTGCCCCCCGCGCAGCGCGTGCCTGAATTCGACGCCGTGTTCGGCACTACGCCGGCCCAGCTGAAGCAGAATCTCGATGCGCTGTACGCGGGAACGAAGCTTGGCGACGAGGCGCAGCGACTGGCCGCGATGCGCGCCGACCAGGCCACGCTGGCCGCATCGGACGACACGCTGCTGAAGGCCGCAGCCACGCTGCTGCCGGCGATCCTGCGCATCGACGGCCAATCGAAGGAAGGCGCCGGCGAACTGCTGCGCCTGCGCCCGGCCTACATGCGCGCGCTCATCGCGTACCGCAAGTCGCAGGGCCGCGCCGTCTATCCGGATGCAAACTCGACCCTGCGCGTCAGCTACGGCCGCATAAGCGCGATGGATCCGCGCGACGGCGTGCACTACCGCCCGCTCACCACGGTGCAGGGCATCCTAGAGAAGCACACCGGCGAGGAGCCGTTCAACGCGCCGCAACCGCTGCGCGATGCGATCGCGAAGGGCGACTTCGGCACCACCGCGGAGCCGAGCCTGGAGACGCAGACGGTCAACCTGCTCACCAACCTGGACACCACCGGGGGCAATTCCGGCTCGCCGGTGCTGGATGCGCAGGGCAAGCTCATCGGCCTGAACTTCGACAGCAACTGGGAAGCGGTGAGCGCCAGTTGGATGTACGACCCGCGCTTCAAGCGCGCCATCCACGTCGACATGCGCTACCTGCGCTGGCTGCTGGCGAAGGTGTATCCGGCGCCGCACCTGCTGAAGGAAATGAACCTGCCAGCGGAGTGAGGCGACGCCGCGCAAGCGCGCGTTCACACCCGGCGCTGCAGGCCAAGGCTCGGGACGAACGGCCTGAGCGTGTCTGCTGGCCGCCGCTTGCCGCAACGTCCTTCACGCCGTTCGGCCCGTAGCGCAGCGGTCGAAGGACGGACTGCTGAAGCACCACAAATGCGCAAGGCCACGGTGCACTGCACCATGGCCGCGTCCTCGCCATGCAGGCTAGACTCGCCTGCTGACCAATCTGCGAGGAGTTGCGCATGCGTCATTCGGTGTTGGCCGTGGCTGTGTTCGGTGCGGTGTCCGCGATTGCGGGCCTGGCGCACGCAGGGGAGGGCATGTGGGTGCCGCAGCAACTGCCGGAGATCGCCGGGCCGCTGAAGAAGGCCGGCCTCAAGCTCAATCCGAAGCAACTGGCCAACCTGACCGGCGACCCGATGGCGGCGGTGGTCTCGCTGGGCGGCTGCACCGCCAGCTTCGTCTCGCCGCAGGGCCTGGTGGTCACCAACCACCACTGCGCGTACGGCGCGATCCAGCTGAACTCCACGCCGGAGAAGAACCTGATGCGCGACGGCTTCAATGCCGCGACGCAGGCGCAGGAAGTCCCCGCCGGGCCGAATGCGCGCATCTATGCGCTCGACACCATTCAGGACGTAACGAAGCAGGTGCAGGACGCCGTGGCCGCGGCGCCTGACGCACTGGGTCGCACGCAGGCGCTGGAGACCATCGAGAAGCAGCTGGTGGCCTCGTGCGAGCGCGAACCGGGTTTCCGCTGTCGCCTGTACAGCTTCTCCGGCGGCAATACGTATCGGCTGTTCCGCAACCTGGAAATCAAGGACGTGCGCCTGGTCTACGCGCCTTCGGGCAGCGTGGGCAATTACGGCGGCGAGGTCGACAACTGGATGTGGCCGCGCCACACCGGCGACTTCTCGTTCTATCGCGCCTATGTCGGCAAGGACGGCAAGCCGGCTGCGTATTCGCCCGACAACGTTCCCTACCAGCCCAAACACTGGCTGAAAGTCGCCGACAAGGCGCTCGGTGCGGGCAACTTCGTGATGGTGGCGGGCTATCCCGGCCGCACGGCGCGCTATGCGCTTGCCGAGGAATTCGACGAGACCGCCAACTGGACGTATCCGACCGTCGGAGGCCACTACAAGAAGCTGGTGGCGCTGGTACAGGCCGAGGGCGCGAAGAACCCCGACATCGCGGTGAAGTACGCCAGCACGGTGCGCGGCTGGCAGAACGCGATGAAGAACTACGACGGCCAGCTGGAAGGCTTCAAACGCATCGACGCGGCCGGCAAGAAGCAGGCTGAAGAGACCGCCGTGCTGGAGTGGCTGCGCAAGCAGGGCGCGCAGGGCGAGGCCGCACTGGCCGCGCACGCCAAGCTCGAAGCGCTGGACGAGGCCGCGCGCACACATCGCGAGCGCGACCTGGTGTTCGGCCAGTTGCGCAGCACCGGCGTGCTGGGCGCAGCCACGCAGCTCTATCGCCTGTCGATCGAGCGTGCCAAGCCCGATGCCCAGCGCGAGCAGGGCTACCAGGACCGCGACCTGCCCACCATCGAAGGCGCGATGCGCCAGATGGAACGCCGCTACGTGCCGCAGATGGACCGCGAACTGCAGGCCTACTGGCTGCGCGAATACCTGAAGCTGCCCGCGTCGCAGCGCGTGGCCGCGGTCGACAAGTGGCTCGGCGGCAGCGACGAAAAGGCCATCAAGGCCGCACTCGACAAGCTGGGCAAGACCAAGCTCGGCAGCACCGACCAGCGCATCGCGCTGATGAAGGCCGATCGCGCCAGCTTCGAGAAGAGCAAGGATCCGGCGGTGCAGTTCGCCGTGGCGATCATGCCGACCGTGCTGCAGCTGGAACAGGAAGGCAAGGCGCGTGCGGGCGATGCGCTGGTCGCGCGTCCGGTGTACCTGCAGGCCGTGGCCGACTACAAGAAGAGCAAGGGCCAGTTCGTCTATCCGGATGCCAACTCGTCGCTCCGCATCACCTTCGGCAACGTGATGGGGTACACCAAGACCGACGGCAGCAAGCAGCAGCCGTTCACGCGTCTGGAGGAAGTCGCGGCCAAGGCCACCGGGCAGGAGCCGTTCAATGCCCCGCAGGTGCTGCTGGACGCCATTGCCGCGAAGAACTACGGCGGCCTGGCCGATCGCAAGCTCAAGACCGTTCCGGTCAACTTCCTGTCCGACCTGGACATCACCGGCGGCAATTCCGGTTCGCCGGTGCTCGACGCGCAGGGCAAGCTGGTCGGCCTGGCGTTCGACGGCAACTGGGAATCGGTGAGCAGCAACTGGGTGTTCGATCCGACCATGACGCGCATGATCGCCGTCGACCAGCGCTACATGCGCTGGATCATGCAGGAGGTCTATCCCGCGCCGCAGCTGCTGCAGGAACTGGGCGTTCCGGAGAAGAACTGATCCAGGCGCCGCTGCGCGGCACACGCGCAGCGGCATCGGCAGGCGGGCCGCGATCCGGCTCGCCTCGCCGTCATTGCCTGGCTCAAGCGTTGCGCAGCGACTCGCACATCTTCAGGCGCTCGGCGATCAGTTCCGCGCGCTTGCGGTCGTCGCGTCCGTCGAGGATGGCGAGGTCTTCGGCATCGGCGCGGATGTACTCGCCGGATGTGCGTGCGCCGTGTGGGTGCTCGTCCGAGACGGTGATGAAGTGTCCCGTCGCGCGATCGTGTGCTTCGACGCGGATCTCGCCGGTGCCTTCCAGGCGCGGGGCATTCGCGTGCAGGGGGCGCTCGCCCCGCCAGTAGAAGAACAGTCCGGGCGGACTCTTCTTCTCGCGCGTCGCTTCGCTCCAGTAACGCGCGGACAAGGTGCCGTCGGCCTGCCACGCGCGACCTGAAATTTCGAGGGCGCCCTCGCGGTCGCGCGAGATGCGCATGAAGCTCACCGCCGACGGCTCGCCGGAACTGCGCTCGGTCAGCGCGAACTGCCACCACAGGCCTTCGATGCCGTTGATACGGCCTTCGTTCTCGATGACCTTGCGCAGCTTCTGGTTGATCGCGCGCATCTCCGCGGCGTTCATGTCTTCCGCGTAACGGATGCAGGTAAGGCCGAGCAGATCGCTGGGAAGCTTCGCGCCGTTGGCGTGCAGGATGAAGGTCCGTTGCATGCCCAGCACGCCGCCGAACAGCCCCGCTTCGAACACGACGTTGTCGCGTGGTGAAGCCTGCCCCGCGCCATTGCCGTCATGCGCGGGCGAGGCGGCGGTCCAGTCGTCGCGTGCGAACACGAACGCGGCGAAGTCCACCTCGTGCGAGAGTTCCAGCAGTCGCCCCAGCGTGGTCGTGCCCGGATTGAACGATGCGGTCCATGGCTCGACCTGCGCCACGTCGCCCAGGCCTCTCGTCAGCGCCTGCAGCAGCTTCCCCTGCTTCGACGACGACCCAAGGAAAATGCGAGGCTTGTTCATTCGCCTGCTCCGCTCGCCAGCCCGTGGGCGCTTCCAGCGGACGGTACTCCGCGCGGCGTTAAGCGCCGGTACGCGGCGTGACTGATGGCGAGGGGCGGATCAGGCGTCGGGCAGCGCGTAGTCGAACGTATAGAAGTGCTTGCCTTCGACGATGTCGATGGCCATGCGACCGGTCAGCCCTTCCAGCTCGTCGGTCGCGGAATCCGGCACCACCGTCAGCGACAGCGTGGGCGCGCCGCGATCGAGCGTGCCGTTGTGCTGGGTGAGGAACGTGCCGCTGAGGCCATCGAGCGTCCCGGCGATGCGTTCGATGGCGACATAGGCGGCCGAGCCGTCCACCTGCGTGCCGACGGCGAGCATGTGCACCACACCGGTGGCGTCGAGCGCGCCATGGAACTGTTTGTCGAAGCGGAAATGCCCGGTGAGCACGCCGCCGCCGAGGTCGAAACCGCCTTCCGGCGTGCGCTTCACGTCGAACTCGCCCTGGACCTGTGGCATCGCACTGCTCCCGTCGTGTGGACGCGCATGGTCCCGCACCGCAGCCACCGTTGCCAGTGCAACCGTTGTGCGACCGGACGCATTTGCTAGGCTGCGGGAATCCGGCACGTCGCCGCCGTCCATCTGCTCGGAACCGAACATGCGCATTCTGCTTGCCCGCCATGGCGAAACCCCCTGGAACGCCGAAGGCCGCTACCAGGGGCAGGAGGACATCCCGCTCTCGCCGGTAGGCATCGCGCAGGCCCGCGCGCTGGGAGACCGCCTGCGCGACGTGCCCATCACCCGTGCGGTCGCCTCGCCGCTGGGACGCGCGCGGCAGACGGCGGAATTCGCCTTGGGCGACCGCGACCTTCCGCTCACGCTGGATCCGGGGCTGATGGAGATCGCGCACGGCACCTGGGAGGGCCTGCTGGCCAGCGAGATCCGCGAGCGCGACGGCGAGCGTCTCCAGGCCTGGCGCGACACACCGCACGAGGTGCTGATGCCGGACGGCGAATCGCTCCAGCACGTGTTCGATCGTGCCTGGCCGGCGTTCGCGCGCGCCACCGAAGGACTGGGCGAGGGCGACACGCTGCTGGTGGTCGCGCACGACGCGGTCAACCGCGTGCTGCTGTGCCACGTGCTGGGCATCCCGCTCGCCCGGCTGTGGACCTTCCGGCAGGCGCCGACCACGATCAACCTGCTCGAAGGCCCGGACGTCGACCACCTGGACGTGGTGCGCCTGAACGACTGCAGCCACCACACGCCGTTCTTCGGCGAAGCGGTGCATCGGGCGTTGTGACGGGTACACCGGACATCGAACCCTTCAAACGCGTCTCGTGGCGGGTGTTCGGTCCAGTTGATCGTTTATGCATAGACGCTGCCGCGTGGATGGCTAGACTTCCGCGGCGGTGCGACCGCTGGCGATCGAAAAAAGGCGAGGGTGCATGACGGACGCGAACGACCAGGAGCAAGAGCGCTTCTATCACGGCACGAAGGCCTCACTGGTGCCGGGTGATCTGATCGGACCCGGTTACAGCTCCAACTACGGCAAGCGAAAGCAGGCGGCTTACGTCTACCTGACCGCCACGCTCGACGCCGCCATCTGGGGTGCGGAACTGGCTCGCGGTGATGGGCCCGAGCGCATCTACATCGTCGAGCCGACCGGACCGTTCGAGGACGATCCCAACCTGACCGACAAGAAATTCCCGGGAAACCCCACCCGGTCCTACCGCACGCGCGAACCGTTGCGGGTGGTGGACGAGGTGACGTCGTGGCAGGGCCATTCGCCGGAACAGCTCAAGGCGATGCGCGACCATCTCGCGGAACTCGAACGGCTCGGCATCGAGGCGATCGAGGACTGACGTTCACGCCGCAGCATCACCGCTTCGCCATCGGCTGCGGCACCTGGCAACCGGGGCCGGGCGCTGCATGCTCGTCGCTCACGCACAGCCGGAAATCGCGCAGCCCGGCGATCTGGCGGGTGTCGCCGTTGGCGACGACGAACTGCTCGATAGGCTGCGAAAGACAATCGGCCTTGCCCTTCGCGGACGCATTGGCCCCGTCGCATTCGCGCGGAAACAGCGTGTAGACGCACTGGCCGCTCGCGCTGCGCACGCATTCGAAACGCGCGACACCCGCTTCCACGGTCGCCTTGCTGTACAGCGCCTGCGCACCGTCGATGCTGATGCGGTCGACGAAGGTGTCGCGGCCGACGTCGCAGCCGAACAGGGAGAGCACGTAGAAGAACAGGGCCGAGAGTTTCATGGGGTCACCTCGCGAATGGGTGGTCCGTGCGCCGCGGGCGGCGCTTACATGTGGCGGAACAAGGTCATGTACGGCGCGCTGACGGTCAGCGTTTCCGGGCGCGATTTCAGACGCACGATTCCGCGCCCGGTGTCGTCGCGAACCACGCCGGCGATCGCCTTGAGATTGACGATCGTCGAACGGTGGATCTGCTTGAATGTGGACGGATCGAGCACGGCGAGCAGTTCGCGGATCGGCGTGCGCAGCAGCGCCTCGCCTTCGGCGGTGACCACGGTCGTGTACTTGTTGTCGGCGCGGAAATACGCCACTTCATCGACCAGGATCAGGCGCGTCTCGCGTCCGGCACTGGCCGTGAGCCACGTCAGCGGCGGTGCGGCGGCGGCCGGTGCGGGCGGACGCGCGCCGAGCCGTTCGAGCAGCGCGGCCAGCGCGGCGGCATCGTTGTTGCCCGTGCGCGTCTGCAGGCGCTGCACCGTGGTGGCCAGGCGCGTTGGCGAGATCGGCTTGAGCAGGTAATCGACCGCGCCGCGTTCGAAGGCATCGATCGCGTACTGGTCGTACGCCGTGACGAACACGATCTGCGTGCGCGGCGTGACCTCGGCCGCAGCCGCGGCGACTTCCAGGCCGGTGAGCCCGGGCATGCGGATGTCGAGGAAAGCCACCTGCGGCTTGTGCTCGGCCAGTGCCTCCAGCGCGCTCGCGCCGTCCTCGCATTCGGCGACGATCTGCAGCTCGGGCCAGGTCTGGCGCAGCTGTTTCGCCAGCGCTTCGCGCAGCAGGGTTTCGTCCTCGGCGATGACGCAGGTGCAGGCGTTCTCAGACATGGCGGGCATCCGGTTCGAACGCGGGCGGCAGGGCCGGCGGCACGGAGATCGTGGCCGCCACGCCGCTGGGGAAATTGGCGACGACCGACAGCGCGGCGCTGGCGCCATAGATCAGGCGCAGGCGTTCGCGCACGTTCTTCAGGCCGATGCCGGTGCCGCTGTTCTTGGTGCTGAAGCCGTCGCCGTCGTCCGCGACGGTCACCGTGACGACGTCGTCGACGCGCCGCGCGCGGATCCACACGGTGCCGCCGCCGGTGCGGGGTTCCAGTCCGTGTTTGATCGCGTTTTCCACCAGTGTCTGCAACACCATCGGCGGCAGCGGCGTGGCGCGCAGGTTCTCCGGCACGTCGACCTGCACCGACAGTCGCGGGCCCATGCGGATCTTCAGGATTTCCAGGTAGGCGACCGCGCGCTCCAGTTCCGTGCCCAGCGTGGACATCTCGTTGTCGGCGCTGGGCAGCGAGCGGCGCAGGTACTGGATCAGGTGCCCCAGCATCTCGTCCGCGCGCTGCGGATCGCTGCGCGTCAGCAACTGCGCGCTGGCGAGCGTGTTGTAGAGAAAATGCGGCTCGACCTGCGCATGCAGCAGGCTGAGCTTGGCGACGGTGAGTTCCTTCTCCGTCGCCGTCTGCGCCGCTTCGCTCTTCTCGTTGCGGCGACGCTCCGCGACACGCCGGCTGATGGCGCGCGTGATCGCCTCCGCGTTCTCGAAGTTGGTGCCGTCGTCGACCAGGAACCAGTCGCTCCACGACGGGGTCTCGGGCTCGCAGATCAGCGTCACGCTGCCGCTGTCGCGACCGGGCACGATCGTCGCGCGGATCTGGTTGCGCGGAATGCCGAACCAGCGCATCGGATTCCAGCGTCCCAACGGGTAGTCGCCGTAATCCTGCGGCCGGGTCACCTTGGCGCGAAGCTGCAGGCTGTCGCGTGCGCTTTCGACCTGCTCGATGCGCGGGAGCTCGCGCACCGCGGCTTCGACCAGGTCGAACGCCTCACCAGCCTCGAAGGGCACTTCCACCTGGCGGCGCTGGCGATTGCCCAGCGCTTCCTTGTCCGTGCGCCCGGCGATCAGCTCCACGCGACCCACGTGCGAGAACGCACCCACCATCACCAGCACCATCGTGATCATGCCGGCCGCCGTGAGCAGCCAGTCCAGGCGATGGAGGCCGGGCAGCTGGTTCCAGATGGCGGAGACCAGGATGATCGCCAGCATCCAGGCGATGGCAATGCGCAGCACGAAGGCCAGGCTCTTGAACACGCACGTTCCCGAAAGGATGGAATGCGGCGGAGCATAGCGAGCCGCGACCGTGTCGGCGCCGCCCTTGCGACGAACCATGCAGCGGCGCGACGAAACCGGGGAACGCGGGAGTGAATGTCGGTGGTCGGTCGTGGCGTTGACCCGGGGGCGCGCGCCTGCGCCGGGCGGCTGGCCCGGCAGGCGATAATGGGCGGATGACCCGCACGCTTGCCGACTGGCTGTCCTACATCGAACGTATCCACCCCAGGTCCATCGACATGGGGCTTGAGCGCATCCGCATCGTGGCAGGCCGCCTCGCGCTGTCGCGCCCGGCGAAACAGGTCGTCACCGTCGGCGGGACCAACGGCAAGGGCTCCACCGTGGCCTTCATCGAGGCCATCGCGCGCGCGGCGGGGTGGAAGGTGGGCGCGTACACGTCGCCGCACCTGCTGGCGTACAACGAACGCGTGCGCATCGACAGCGTGGACGTGGCCGATGCCGGCCTGGTCGCGGCCTTCGAGGCGATCGAGGCCGCGCGTGGCGACACGCCGCTCACGTACTTCGAATACGGCACGCTCGCGGCGCTGTGGTTGTTCGAGCGCGCGCAGCTCGATCTGGCCATCCTCGAAGTCGGCCTGGGCGGACGGCTGGACGCGACCAACCTGATCGATGCGGACGTGGCCGTCATCACCACGGTCGACCTGGACCACCAGGATTATCTAGGCGACGACCGCGAGGCGATCGGCGCCGAGAAGGCCGGCATCGCCCGCGCATGGAAGCCGCTGGTCCTGGGCGACGACGACCCGCCGTCGAGCGTGCTCGGCCATGCGTACCGCATCGGCGCGCCGACCTGGCGCATCGCCAACGATTTCTTCTTCCAGACCCTCCCTCCAGGCGTCGACGCGGACGGCAACGCCCTCCCGGCGCAATGGCGCTGGCGCGAGGTCGGTCGCCGCATGGACCTGCCGATGCCGCAGCTGGCGGCGCCGGTGCAGCTGCGCAACGCGGCGGTCGCCATAGCCGCATTGCGGGCGCTGCCGAAGGCGCCCGGCGCATTGCCGAAGGCCGCCATCGCCGAGGGCGTGGCCACCGCGCACGTGGGCGGCCGCCTGCAGCGTTTCGAACGCGACGGCGTCGACGTGGTGGTCGATGTGGCGCACAACCCGCAGGCCGCGCGTGCCCTGGCCGCGTGGCTTCAGGCCTCTCCGTCGATCGGGCGGACGCACGCGGTCTTCGCCGCGCTGACGGACAAGGACGTGGCCGGTGTGGTGGAGGCGCTGGCGACGCAGATCGCGCACTGGCATCTCGCCGGCCTTGCGGATGCCGGGTCGCGTGGCGGGACGGTGGACGAACTCGCGGCGCGGCTGGACGGCACCGCGGCGTCCGGGGGCAGTCGCAACGAGACCGTGGTCGAGGCGTTCGAGCAGGCGCTCGCTCAGGCCCGGCCCGGCGATCGCGTGCTCGTGTTCGGTTCGTTCCATACCGCTGCGGCGGCGTTGGAGCGTCTCGCCCGCGACTGAACATGACCGAGTGCGCACCGGTGTCGCGGTCCCGGCTGCGAGGAGGGCGAGGGTATAATTCGCGCGGCAATCCGCCTACGGCGTGCGAGACCCGATGGAACCTGCCCTGAAACAGCGAGTGATCGGTGCGGTCGTGTTGATCGCACTGGCGGTGATCTTCCTTCCGATGCTGATCAAGGGGCCGGCGCCCGAAAGCGGAGCATCCAACATTCCGCTGGAGCTTCCGAAGGCGCCCGATGGCGATTTCGAAACGCGTGAGCTTCCGCTGGTCAGCCCCGGCCAGGCGCCGCAGGGCGGCGCCGTGGGCATGCAGGCCGGTGGCGACAGCCAGAGCCTGCCGACCGTCGACACGACGACCCAGCCCGCCGCACCGGCCGCGCCCACTGACGCGGCCTATCCCGCTGCGGCCGCGGGTGGCGACTACGCGGTCAGCTTCGGCAGCTATGCGACGACTGGCGATGCGGATCGCGTCGTGAAGGCGCTGCAGGCCGCACAGCTTCCCGGCTATCAGGAACCGGCGCCCGCCAGCGGTGGGCGCACCCTTCACCGCGTCCGTATCGGGCCGTTCGCCACGCAGGCGGAGGCCGAGGCCGCACGCCTCCAGTCCGCGCGCGTTCGCAGCGACGTTGGTGCGAAGGTCGTGACCCTGGAGGCCGACGCTGCCGCGCCGGCACCGGCCGCCGCATCGCAGCCGGCTCCCGCGCAGACGGCGTCGGTCTCCGCGCCGGTGCCGTTGGCCGAGCCTCGTCCGGCCGCCGCGAGCACGACGCC
>NZ_DASRTS010000076.1:0-4365 GCF_035655815.1 Lysobacter sp. | reverse complement strand
CGATCTTTGGGCGCTTCGGCGGCGGGCGCCGCATCGCCCGGCTCGATCAGCGCGACCACGCTTCCTTCGGCCAGCTCGTCGCCGATCTTCACCTTGATCTCGCGCACGACGCCGGCGAACGGCGCGGGAACTTCCATCGTGGCCTTGTCGGACTCCAGCGTGACCAGGCCCTGGTCCTGCTTCACCGTGTCGCCGACCGCGACCAGCACTTCGATCACCGGCACGCCATCGTAGTCCCCGATGTCGGGAACGCGCGCTTCTTTCAGCTCAGCCATTGTGGGAGGTCCCGCAGACGCGAAAACCCTATTGTGGACGTTGCCGGCCCATGCGCCAACCGCGTCCTGCATACGTCACGGTATCGGCCGCGTCAGCTTGCCGGATCGGCCTTGGCGGCCGTGTTGTCCCGCGAGTCATCGGGATTTTCGTGCTCGGGCGGGGTGTCGACCAGCCGGGCTTCGAGCAGGTCCAGGGCCTGCCCGCCGGGAAGGCGGAACTCCAGCGCGTCGTCGATCCGGTCCAGCTCCGCCATGCGGCGGCACAGATCGTCGGCTCGGCGTTCCAGCGCACGCGCCCTCGGCTCAACACGCTGGTCGATCTGCGCGTCCAGGCTCTCCAGCCGCTTGAGCCGGCTGGCGTCGCCACTGAACGCCGCGCCGATGGCGCCACTGACGATGTCACCGATGAGGCTGGGAATGACCTCGGCCACCGCTTCGCCGATGCCGTCGCCCAGTTCGCGCGGATTGAAGCGCGTGGCGGTGACCGAGCGCCCCAGACGCGCGTCGATCTGCGTACGCGCCCGGGCGAGCTTGGCCTGCACTTCGCGCGGCTGGCTGCTGAAGCCGGTGGCCACTTCGCCCAGCACGGTGAAGGCGATGTCGGCGGCGTCGCGCCCGATCGCCTGCGCTTCGGGCATCGCCTCGCGTGCGCCGCGTTCGAACGCTTCGATGCGCTCACGATCCGCATTCGACAGTTCGACCCAGCGGTCGTCGACGAACAAGCGTCCCTGGCGCATCACGATCGCCTTCGGCACGCCCGAGTCGCGCGTGAGGATCACGCTGCGCTCATCGATGGTCAGGTCGTAGTCACTGTCCATGTTGCACGACGCATCGATCTCGACGTCGGCCGCGAAGGCGTTCGACGAGCCACACAACGCAAACAGCAGACCCGACGCTAATCGACGATTCATGAGCGATCCCCCGCGCTAGCCGTGCCTGCCTATCTTGCACCGCGCGCGAAGCCGTGTCCTCCACCGGGTTTACACGCCTCGCCAGTGGGAAGCGCGCATTCGTACGCGTGATGGCCGCCTGAAAGCTCAGCCTCGATTCACTTCACGGATGGCAGGCGCACTCCGCCCGCGGGATCCAGGACGCGCAGTGAAAGTTCCATCGATGCCGGATCGCATGGCAAGGACGGTTCATGCGCGTCTGGCTACGTTGGCCGCGCCTCGCAAGAGGCCGCCTCCCCCAGGGCGTCACCAATAACGAGGAGTCCACTCCATGATCCGTTTCCGTCATTTGACCCTGGCCGTCGTGGCCACCCTGGCCATTGCCCCCGCTGCGTTCGCCCAGGACGCCAGCACTGATTCCAGCACCTCAGCGAGCGGCAAGCGCTTCGCCGTGGTCGGCGGCTACGCGCTGTCCGAGCCGACCAGCAATCCGCAGATCGCCGGCGAACGCACCAAGTTCGACGGCGACGGCGCCGCGACGCTGAGCGCCAACTACTACGTCACCGACAACATCGCCATCGAGGCGTGGGGTTCGGCCGACAAGTTCGGCAATCGCGTGAGCACGCCGAACGGCAAGGTCGCCAGCGTCGACACGCAGCCATACGCGTTGAGTGGCCAGTACCACTTCGGCACGCCGCAGAGCACCGTGCGTCCGTTCGTCGGCCTGGGCTACTACGAAGCCAACACCAGCGGCGAGAAGGCCGAGCCGAGCGGCGCACTCGCCGGCCAGCGCATCGGCGTCGAAACGGCCAAGGGCGCGATGGCGACCGCCGGCGTGGACGTGAACATCACGCCGACCTGGTTCGCGCGTGCCGACGTGCGCTACATGCAGGACACGACCGGCCAGCCGAACGTGGCCGTCAACGGCACGAACGTCGGCAAGGCCGAGCTGAACCCGGTGACCGTCGGCGTCGGCCTGGGCGCCCGCTTCTAAGCGTCCCATCGCTGAAACACCACGGGCCCCGAAAGGGGCCCGTTCCATTTGCCGCAACGAGGTTGTCCGTTCACGGTCATTGCGCTCGCACGCCGTGAACCGCCCTTTCCCACGTTCACGCCGCTATAACCGCCCGCAGTTAGGGTCGCGGTGTTTCCCTGGAGGAGTTACGCATGACCACCAAGCTCGACAAACCGCTGCGTCGCGAGATCCAGATCGAGGATCGTCCCTACACGCTCACCATCGACGCCGATGGCCTGAAGCTGGTCGAGAAGGGCCGCCGCAACGGGCAGGAACTGCGCTGGACCGATCTGGTCAACGGCAACACCGCGCTCAACGCGGCGTTGAGCGCGAGCACGGAGCGCTGATCCCCCAAGGCGGACGTACGTCTCCGTGCCCGAAGGGCCGTCCATCGTCATCCTCAAGGAGGAGGCGGCCGGATTTCGCGGCCGGATCATCAAGGAGGTCGCCGGCAACAGCCGGCTCGACCTCACGCGCATGCGCGGTGAACGCGTCACCGCGCTGTGCAGCTGGGGCAAGCACTTCCTGATCTGCTTTCCCGGGTTCGCGATGCGCGTGCACTTCATGCTGTTCGGCAGCTATCGTGTCAACGAACGCCGCGACAACGCCGCACCACGCATGAGCCTGCAGTTCGCGCGCGGGCAGGAACTCAACTTCTACGCCTGCTCGCTGCGCTACATCGAGGGGAACCTCGACGACGTCTACGACTGGAGCGCTGACGTCATGGCCGATGCGTGGGATCCGGCCAAGGCGCGGCGCAAGCTGCGCGCCCAGCCCAACGTCATCGCAGCCGACGCACTGCTCGACCAGAACGTGTTTTCCGGCGTGGGCAACATCATCAAGAACGAAGTGCTGCATCGCATCCGCCTGCATCCGGAGAGTACGATCGGCGCGCTGTCGCCACGCAAGCTGGGCGAACTGGTGACGCAGGCGCGCGAGTACAGCTTCGACTTCCTGCGATGGAAGAAGGCGTACGTGTTGAAGAAGCATTACCAGGTGCACACGAAGACGCACTGCCCGCGTGATGGCGAGCGCCTCACCTACCGCGCCAAGCTGGGCACGCGCCAGCGGCGCGCATTCTTCTGCGAGCGCTGCCAGAAGCTCTATCGGAGCTAGTGCAGAGTGGAGAGGAGTGAGAAACGAGTAACAGCAACGGCAACGGCAACGGCAACGTCGCGATGCGAGCAGGACGACCGGGAGGATGAACAGTTGGGAGCTAGTGGAAGCGATGGGCTGCTCACACTCGTTCCTCACTCCTCTCGCCTCTCCCCTCGCTTCACGGATGTTCGGCCTCGGCGTGCACGCGCTCGCGCCGGATCAGGTACAGGCCACTGACCACGATGATGCCCGCGCCGACCCAGGTGATGCGGTCGGGCAGCACGCCCCAGAGCGTCAGGTCGAACAGCACGCCCCACACCAGCGCGGTGTATTCCAGCGGCGCGATCAATGAAGCCTCGCCCAGCCGGAAGGCTTCCGTGATGGCGTACTGGCCGAGCGCGCCGGCGACGCCGATGCCGGCGATCAGCCAGAAGTGCTCGCGCCGGATCGGCACCCATTCCGGCCACGCCAGTGCGCCCGCGCCGACGGCGATCATCACCATCAGCCACACCATCATCGACTGCGTGCTGTCGGTGCGCGCGAGCACGCGCACCGTAATCGCGCTGACCGCGTACATCACCGCGGCCACCAGCACAGCCACTGCCGCCAGGCTCACCAGGCCTTCGCCGGTGGGACGCAACAGCACCAGCACGCCGACCAGGCCGATGACGATGGCGACCCACCGCCGCGGGCCGACCTTCTCGCCCAGCACCGGTACCGACAGCGCGGTAATCAGCAGCGGCGCGACGAAGAAGATCGAATACGTCGTCGAGAGCGGCAGCTTGGAGACCGCATAGACGAACGTCGCCATCATCGCCACGCCCAGCACGCCACGCAGCAGATGCAAGGACCAACGCACCCGCAGCAGCGGGCGCACGCCGGCCGTGGCGAGCGCCCACACCAGCACCAGCGGCAGCGACGCCGCACCGCGCAGCGACGCCACCTGGAACGGCGGATAGTGCGCCGAAAGCTGCTTGAGGCCCGCATCCATCATCGCGAACAACGCGACGGCCACGAGCATGGTCAACATCGCGCGGGCCTGGTGCGGAGTGGCGGTTGGAGACATGGGTCGAGTCGCACGCGGGTG
>NZ_DASRTS010000075.1:0-5024 GCF_035655815.1 Lysobacter sp. | reverse complement strand
GACCGCTACGGCGTGGTGTTCCGCCCGTCGCCGCGCCAGTCCGACGTGATGATCGTGGCGGGCACCCTGGTCAACAAGATGGCCCCGGCGCTGCGCAAGGTCTACGACCAGATGCCCGACCCGAAGTGGGTCATCTCGATGGGCAGCTGCGCCAACGGCGGCGGTTACTACCATTACTCGTACTCCGTCGTGCGCGGTTGCGACCGCATCGTGCCGGTCGACGTGTACGTGCCGGGTTGCCCGCCGACGGCCGAGGCGCTGGTCTACGGCATCCTGCAGTTGCAGAAGAAGATCCGCCGCGGCACCAACTTCGGCGACAACAAGCAGGGCGTGCGCTGACATGGTCGAGAGTGCACAAGCCTTCGCCGATCGTCTGGTCGCACGCTTCGCCGATGCGATGGTTACCGTCGCCGAACCGCGGGGTGAGGTGACCCTCGACGTCGCGGCCCCGCAGTGGCTGGCCACCGCCATTGCGCTGCGCGACGAATTCGGCTTCGAGCAGCTGGTCGACCTCACTGGCGTGGATTACCTGAGCTACGGCAGCGACGAGTGGGACACCGACGTGTCCTCCGAGGGTTTCTCGCGCGGCGTCGAAGGCAAGAGCGCTGGCCGCTTCGTGTGGGGCGAGCAGCCCAACGGTGCCGCTGCCGCGCCCGAACGCCGCTTCGCCGCGGTCGCACACTTGCTGTCGTTGCAGCACAACCGTCGCGTGCGCCTGCGCACCTTCGCCGACAACGATGACCTGCCGGTCGTCGATTCGCTGACTTCGGTGTGGCCTGGTTCCAACTGGTTCGAGCGCGAAGCGTTCGACCTGTACGGCATCGTGTTCGAAGGCCATCCGGACCTGCGCCGCATCCTGACCGACTACGGTTTCGTCGGCCATCCGTTCCGCAAGGACTTCCCGCTGATCGGCAACGTCGAAGTCCGTTACGACGCCGACCGCAAGCGCGTGGTGTACGAGCCGGTTTCGATCGAACCGCGCGTGCTGGTGCCGCGCGTGATCCGCGACGACGCCCGCTACGCCACCGCGCAGGGCGAGGCCGCACAGCGCGCCGAGGTGAAGAAGTGAGCGCCCAGCTTTCCAACGGAACCGTGAGCAACACGTCCGGCCTCGGCAGCGGTGCCGAGATCCGCAACTACACGCTGAACTTCGGCCCGCAGCACCCGGCCGCGCACGGCGTGCTGCGCCTCATCCTCGAGATGGACGGCGAGGTCGTGCAGCGTGCCGATCCGCACGTGGGCCTGCTCCACCGCGCCACCGAGAAGCTGGCCGAATCCAAGCCGTTCAACCAGTCGATCGGCTACATGGATCGCCTGGACTACGTGTCGATGATGTGCAACGAGCACGCCTACGTGCGCGCGATCGAGACCCTGCTGGGCATCGAGGCGCCGGAGCGTGCGCAGTACATCCGCACGATGTTCGACGAGATCACCCGCATCCTGAACCACCTGATGTGGATCGGTTCGAACGCGCTCGACCTGGGTGCGATGGCGGTGTTCCTGTACGCGTTCCGCGAGCGCGAAGAGCTGATGGACTGCTACGAAGCGGTCTCCGGCGCGCGCATGCATGCCACGTACTACCGTCCGGGTGGCGTCTACCGCGACCTGCCGGACCGCATGCCGAAGTACAAGGAATCCCCGTGGCGCAAGGGCGGCAAGCTCAAGCGCTTCAACGAGTGGCGCGAAGGCTCGCTGCTGGATTATCTGGACGCGTTCGCGGACGACTTCCCGAACCGCGTCGACGAGTACGAGACGCTGCTCACCGACAACCGCATCTGGAAGCAGCGCACCGTCGGCATCGGCGTCGTCTCGCCCGAGCAGGCGCTCGCCTGGGGCATGACCGGCGCGATGATCCGCGGCTCGGGCATCGCCTGGGACCTGCGCAAGAAGCAGCCGTACGCCAAGTACGCCGAGATGGATTTCGACATCCCGGTCGGCGTGAACGGCGACTGCTACGACCGCTACCTGGTCCGCGTCGCGGAGATGCGCCAGTCCACCCGCATCATCAAGCAGTGCGTGAAGTGGCTGAAGGCCAATCCGGGTCCGGTCATCGTCGACAACTTCAAGGTCGCTCCGCCCAAGCGCGAGGACATGAAGGACGACATGGAAGCGCTGATCCACCACTTCAAGCTCTTCTCCGAAGGCTATTGCGTGCCCGCCGGCGAGACCTACGCCGCAGTCGAGGCACCGAAGGGCGAGTTCGGCTGCTACCTGATCTCCGACGGTGCCAACAAGCCCTTCCGCGTGAAGCTGCGCGCGCCGGGCTTTGCGCACCTTTCGTCGATGGACGCCATCGTGCAGGGCCACATGCTGGCCGACGTCGTGGCGATGATCGGCACCTACGATCTCGTGTTCGGCGAGGTCGACCGCTGACCGCGGCGGCCCGTTGAGGAATCAGAACCAATGAAGGCGACCGGAAATTTCGAGGCTTGTCAGCACGTCGACCCGCTGGTCGCGTTGTCCGACAAGACCCGCGCGCACATCGACCACTGGCTGACCAAGTTCCCGGCCGACCGCCGGCGCTCGGCGGTGCTGCAGGGGCTGCACGCGGCGCAGGAGCAGAACGGCGGCTGGCTCAGCGACGAGATGATCGCCGCCGTGGCCAAATACCTGGGCATCCCGCCGGTGTGGGCCTACGAGGTCGCCAGCTTCTACTCGATGTTCGAGACGGAGAAGGTCGGCCGCCACAACGTCGCCTTCTGCACCAACATCAGCTGCTGGCTCAACGGCGCGGAGGACCTGGTCCGTCACGCCGAGCAGAAGCTGGGCTGCAAGGTGGGCGAATCCTCCAGCGACGGCCGCGTCTACCTCAAGCGCGAGGAAGAATGCCTGGCTGCGTGCTGCGGCGCGCCGGTCGTCGTCATCAACGGTCATTACCACGAGAAGCTCGACACCGCGAAGGTGGACGAGTTGCTCGACGGCCTGAAGTAAGGCGGGTCCTCCATGGCGCACGAGCATCACGACTACTCGCAGGGCTACGGTCCGGTCGGCCCGGTTCCGCAGGAGCACAACGTCGTCTACACGACGCTGCACTTCGAAACGCCCTGGTCGTACGAGAACTACCTCAAGACCGGCGGCTACAGCGCGCTGCGCAAGATCCTGACCGAGAAGATGGAGCCGTCGGCGATCGTCGACCTGGTCAAGGCATCCGGCCTGCGCGGTCGCGGCGGTGCAGGCTTCCCGACCGGCCTGAAGTGGAGCTTCATGCCCAAGGGCAGCGGCACGCAGAAGTACATCCTGTGCAACTCGGACGAGTCCGAGCCCGGCACTGCCAAGGATCGCGACATCCTGCGCTACAACCCGCACGCGGTGGTCGAGGGCATGGCGATCGCCTGCTACGCCACTGGTTCGACGGTGGCCTACAACTACCTGCGCGGCGAATTCCACCACGAGCCGTTCGAGCACTTCGAGCAGGCGCTGAAGGAAGCGTACGAGCACGGCTGGCTAGGCAAGAACGTGCTTGGCAGCGGCGTGGACATCGACATCTACGGTGCGCTCGGCGCCGGTGCCTACATCTGCGGGGAGGAAACCGCGCTGATGGAGTCGCTGGAAGGCAAGAAGGGCCAGCCGCGCTACAAGCCGCCGTTCCCGGCCAACTTCGGCCTGTTCGGCAAGCCGACCACCATCAACAACACCGAGACGTATGCCTCGGTGCCGGCGATCATCCGCAACGGTGCGGAGTGGTTCCTCAACCTGGGCAAGCCGAACAACGGCGGTCCGAAGATCTTCTCCGTGTCCGGGCACGTCGCGCGCCCGGGCAACTACGAGATCCGCCTGGGCACGCCGTTCTCCGAACTGCTGCAGATGGCCGGCGGCATGCGCAATGGCGCCAAGATCAAGGCGGTGATCCCCGGCGGTTCCTCGATGCCGGTGCTGCCGGGCGAGACCATGATGGGCCTCACCATGGACTACGACTCGATCCAGAAGGCTGGTTCCGGCCTGGGTTCGGGCGCAGTCATCGTCATGGACGAGACCACCTGCATGGTGCGCGCATGCCAGCGCATCGCGCGGTTCTACTTCAAGGAAAGCTGCGGCCAGTGCACGCCGTGCCGCGAAGGCACCGGCTGGATGTACCGCATGCTGACCCGCATCGCCGACAAGCAGGCGACGCTGGAAGACCTGCAGATGCTGCGCGCCGCTGCCGGGCAGATCGAAGGCCACACCATCTGCGCGTTCGGCGAGGCCGCCGCGTGGCCGGTGCAGGGCTTCCTTCGCCACTACTGGGATGAATTCGAGTACGCGATCGTGAACAAGCGTTTCCTGGTCGATGACCAGCGCAACGGCACCGTCGTCGAGAAGGTGGCCGCATGAGTGCGCAGCCGGTAAATCCGAACCTGCCGCCGGATCACGTCACCGTCTTCATCGATGGCGTGGAGCTGGCTGCCCCCAAGGGCTCGATGATCATCCAGGCCGCCGACAAGGCGGGCATCGCGATCCCGCGCTTCTGCTACCACGACAAGCTGGCCATCGCGGCGAACTGCCGCATGTGCCTGGTCGAGGTCGAGAAGATGCCCAAGCCGGCGCCCGCCTGCGCCACGCCGGTCATGGACGGCATGAAGGTCTCCACGCGCAGCGACAAGGCGCTGAAGTCGCAGCGCAACGTGATGGAATTCCTGCTCATCAACCATCCGCTCGACTGCCCGGTCTGCGACCAGGGCGGCGAGTGCGAGCTGCAGGACCTGTCGCTGGGCTATGGCCGTTCGGTCAGCCGCTATGCCGAGCGCAAGCGCGTGGTGGCCGACGAGGACCTGGGCCCGCTGGTCGCCACCGAGATGACGCGCTGCATCCATTGCACGCGCTGCGTCCGCGTGACCGCCGAAATTGCCGGCACCTACGAGCTTGGCGGCATGAAGCGTGGCGAGAACCTGCAGATCGGCACCTATGACGGCAAGCCGCTGACCACCGAACTGTCCGGCAACGTCATCGACGTCTGCCCGGTGGGCGCGCTGACCAACAAGGTGTTCCGCTTCCGCGCGCGCCCCTGGGAGCTGATCGCGAAGGAGTCGCTTGGCTATCACGACGCC
>NZ_DASRTS010000074.1:0-16710 GCF_035655815.1 Lysobacter sp. | reverse complement strand
CGTGGTCGCGCAATACGCCGGTGTTTGGGCGCGCGAGGGCGAGATCATCCTCAACGCACAGGGCGGGCAGGAACGCGAACGCGATGGCGATCGCTGGCTCGAACTGCACGACGTCACCCTGTTCGAGTTCGACGCCAAGGGGCACCTCGCGTCGATGGCCTTCGCCAAGATCGCCGAGCATCGGCCCGGTGGCTGGGTGCTGCGCCAGGTGGTGCGCAATCACTTCGAAGAACGTGCGGTGCGACAGGAGACGGTCGCCGAGGAGCGCTGGGATTCGAAGCTCGACGCGGCCGCGCTGTCGGCCGGCACCGAACGTCCGCGTTACCTGTCGGCGATGGACCTGCGCACGGCCATCGAATACCGCGAGCGCAACGAACTGGACGCCTCCGAATTCCAGGAGCACTACTGGGGCCGCTGGTTCTATCCGGTCAACGTGCTGGCCCTGTGCCTGGCCGCGGTGCCGTTCGCCTTCGGCACGTTGCGCAGCGGCGGCATGGGCAAGCGCCTGTTCATCGGCATCGTGTTCGCCCTGGGCTTCTGGCTGCTGCAGACGCAGTTCGTGAAGCTGGCAACGGTGTACAGGTTCGACTACCGCATCGCGTACCTGCTGCCGACGCTGATCATGCTCGGCGTCTCGGCGTTCCTGTTCAAGCGTAGGAGTGGGTGAAGCGGGCTGCTACGCGGCATGCCGCGTAGTCCGCTGAACGCCCGGCCATGGATGGCCGGGCCGGGCGTTCCGTGAGCCCATCACGTACCGCCATGGATGGCAGCCATTGCACAAGCACAGCGATCTCGCGCTTGCGAGCCACTGGCTCGCGCGCGGCCGAACGCCCGGCCATGGATGGCCGGGCAGGGCATTCCGTGACCCCATCACGTATCGCCATGGATGGCAGCGATCGCACAAGCACGGTGACCCCGGGCGCTACCGACCCGACTGCTCATTAGCTCGCCACGCATACTCGCCGCGAGCTCATCCTCAGCTTCTCGCCACGCGCGCACTGCGACAGCGCTGCTTCGATCAGCCCCGCATCCGCCATCCATGGCGCATCGCATTGGCTACGGAACGCCCGGCCCGGCCATCCATGGCCGGGCGTTCGCCAGGCCGCGCGGCAGTGCCGCGCAAGCGGCCTGTCTCACCCGCGCGGGTGATGCTTCGCATGCAGCTTCTTCAACTGCTCACGCGCCACCAGCGTGTAGATCTGCGTGGTCGATAGCGAACTGTGGCCCAGCAGCATCTGCAGGGCGCGCAGGTCGGCGCCGCGGTTGAGCAGGTGCGTGGCGAAGCTGTGGCGCAGGCCGTGCGGGCTGATGCGTGATGGATCGATGCCTGCCGCTGCCGCGTAGCGCTTCACCAGTTGCCAGAACTGCTGTCGCGTTGGGGCCTCGCCGGTGGTGCCGATGAACAACGGTGCCAACGCGCGCTTGCCGGCGAGTTGCGCCCGCGCATCCGCCAGATAGCGCTCCAGCCAGTGCTGCGCTTCCTCGCCCAGCGGGACGAGTCGCTCCTTGCTGCCCTTGCCGGTCACGCGCAGCGCGCCCTGGCGCAGGTTCACCGCGGTCGCGGGCAGGTTGACCAGTTCGCTCACGCGCAGGCCCGCGGCATACATCAGCTCGAGCATCGCGCGGTCGCGCAGGCCCAGCGGCGTGGCGATGTCGGGCGCGGCCAGCAGCGCGTCGATCTGGCTTTCCGCGAGGGCCTTGGGCAGCGATCGCGGCAGCTTCGGCGGTTCGAGCAATGCGGTCGGGTCGTCGCCGCGTTCTCCGCGTCGCACCTGCCAGGCGAAGAAGGCGCGCAGGGCCGAAAGCAGACGTGCGTTGCTGCGCGGCGAATAACCGTGCTGCGCACGCCAGGCGAGATAGTCGAACAGCATCGCGCGGTCTGCGGCAGCGAGCCCCACCCGGCGCGGTGATGCGTGCGGACTGGCCCAGCGTGCGAGCAGTTCCAGGTCGCGCCGGTAGCTGTCGAGGGTGGGTTGCGCGAGTCCGTTTTCGGCCCAGATCGCATCGAGAAAGCGCGCGATCACGGCGGCGTCGGATTCCGCCAGATCCGGCAACGCCATGGCGACGACGCGGCGTTCCGCGGGAGTCCGTGCAGTCATGCCGGGAGCTTAGCGGCTATCCTGATGCGATGGCATCGCCTCCTTCTTCGAAACCCGCCGCGCTGATCGGCTGGCGCATGCTCGCGCTGCTGTACGACCTGTGGCCCGTAGTGGCGATGTGGATGCTGGCGTCACTGCTGTTCACCGTGGGCTACACGGTCAGCGGCCATGCCAGCCGCGAGAACATCGAGCCGTTCAGCGCATTGCAGTGGCTGCTGTGGGTGGTGTGCTGGCTGATCACCGGCGCGTACGCGCTGCTGAGCTGGCGACGCGGCGGGCAGACGCTCGGCATGCGACCATGGCGGCTGAAGGTGGTCGACACGACAGGTGCCGCGCCGTCGTGGCGCGGGCTTGCGCTTCGCTTTGCCGTGGGCAGCGTGTCGCTGCTGCCGGCCGGACTGGGGTTCTGGTGGGCGTGGTTCGATCGCGATCGCCTGACCTGGCACGACCGCGCCAGCGGCACCCGCATGATCCGGCTGCCCAAACCCGCCCGGTAGCCGCACCGCCGCTGCGACCTCCGACACTGGCCGCATCGCGTGCCCATGCCACAATCGGCCATCCCCCGATCGAGCGGTCCCGTACCGCCCACCAGGAAACCCCCAGATGAAGCGACTCGTCCTCGCCGCGTTCGGCGCCATCAGCCTTTCCGCTTGTGCGCAGGCGCCCAGCGGTTCCGCCGCACAGGCGCCGGCCACCGTCGCGTCGGCGGCCAAGCCGGCCGCGGCCAAGCCGAAGCCGGGCACGCCGGATGCGCGGGCGGTCGAAGCCGTGCGCCAGCTCAATCCGCAGGTCGAGGTGGAGCGCGTCGGCGCCGCGCCGCTGCCGGGCTTCCGCGAGGCCATCGTCGCCGGCCAGGTGGTGTACGTCAGCGATGACGGCCGCTATCTGTTCCTGCCCGGTTCCGGCGGTGCGCTGTTCGACGTGGACGCCAAGAAGAACCTCAGCGAGGACGCGATGGCGGCGATGCGCAAGCAGTTGCTGCAGACCATCCCGGCCAGCGAGCGCATCGTCTTCGCGCCGCCGAACCCCAAGTACACGGTCACCATCTTCACCGACGTCGAATGCGGCTACTGCCGCAAGCTGCACAGCGAGATCGCCGAGTACAACCGCCAGGGCATCGCCGTGGAATACCTCGCGTTCCCGCGCATGGGCATCGGCAGCGAGGACTACAAGAAGATGGTGGCGGTGTGGTGCGCGACCGATCGCCGCAAGGCGCTCACCGAGGCCAAGAACGACCGCCCGCCGCCGGCGCGCAGCTGCAAGACCAGCGTGAACATGCAGTACGACATCGGCCAGCGCGTGGGCCTGACCGGCACGCCGATGATCCTGACCCGCGAGGGCGTGCAGGTCGGCGGCTACGTGCCGCCGGCGGCACTGCGCGAGACGCTGGACAAGCTGGCCGCCGAGCGGACCCAGACCGCTGCTGCCGGCAAGCCGCCGGGCGCCTGAGTCTCCGCAACTGCGCCGCGCGACGCCGCCTCCGGGCGGCGTCGTCGTTTCCGCCCCAGGTGCCGGGCGCGGCTCCGCCGGGGCGGCGGGCGCTTTGGGTACAATGTCGGGCCCGACGTTGCACGGTTCCCCGGACATGATCGTCCTCGAGGGCGCATCCGCCCTGTCGCCGTTCCGACTGGAACGGCTCCAAGCCCGCCTGCAAGCCCTCCATCCGTCCGTCCGCGTCCTCGGCGCCTGGCCCGTCTACTGGGTCGAGCCGGAGACCGACGCCATGCCGGATCCGGACGCGCTGCGCCGCATCCTCCAGGCCGAAACGAGCGAAGCGCCGCGCGCGCCGGGCGCGGTCTCGCGCTATGTCACGCCGCGCCTGGGCACGTTGTCGCCCTGGGCCAGCAAGTCGACGGAACTGCTGCACGGCGCCGGGCTGCCGATCAGGCGCGTCGAGCGCGGCACCCGCTACGACCTGGCCGGGTGGCCGGGCGATGCCGCCACGCAGGGCGCGCTGGCGAAGGTCCTGCACGACCCGATGACCCAGTCGCTGCTGGAAGCTCCCGAAGACGCGATCGCGCTGTTCTCGGTGCCGGCGCGCGGCGAGCTGGAGCGCATCCCGCTGGCGGACCTGGAAACGGCCAACGTGCGCCTGGGCCTGGCGCTGGCCGACGACGAGATCGCCTACCTGCGCGAGCGCTACGCCGTACTGGGCCGCGATCCGTCGGACGTCGAGCTGATGATGTTCGCGCAGGCCAATTCCGAGCACTGCCGCCACAAGATCTTCAACGCGTCCTGGACCATCGACGGCGTCGAGCAGACGACGTCGCTGTTCAAGATGATCAAGCACACCCACGCCACCACGCCGGAGCACACGCTCTCGGCGTACAGCGACAACGCCGCGGTGGTGGAGGGCTACGCCAGCCAGCGCTTCCGTCCGGATCCGCAGACGCACGTCTACCGCAGCGAACCCGAAGTCGAATCGGCGTTCGCGATCAAGGTCGAAACCCACAACCATCCCACCGCGATCGCCCCGTTCCCCGGTGCGTCCACCGGTGCCGGCGGCGAGATCCGCGACGAAGGCGCGACCGGCCGTGGCGGCCGTCCGAAGGCCGGCCTGTGCGGTTTCAGCGTTTCGCACCTGCGCATTCCCACGCTGCCGCAGCCGTGGGAGCGCCCGCGCGCGCTGAACCCGCGCATGGCCTCGGCGCTGGAGATCATGCTAGACGGCCCGCTTGGCGCGGCCGCGTTCAACAACGAGTTCGGCCGTCCCAACCTCGCCGGCTATTTCCGCAGTTTCGAACTGGACGAAGGCCCGCAGGTACGCGCCTACGACAAGCCGATCATGCTGGCCGGCGGCCTGGGCGCCATCGACCGGCCGCAGGTGAGGAAGCTCGGCCTGCAGCCAGGCGATGCGGTGATCGTGCTGGGCGGCCCGGCGATGCTGATCGGCCTGGGCGGCGGTGCCGCCAGTTCGGTGGCCTCGGGCGACAGCCACGAGGAACTCGATTTCGCCAGCGTGCAGCGCGACAACCCGGAAATGGAGCGCCGCTGCCAGGAAGTGATCGATCGCTGCGTCGCGCGCGGCGAGGACAACCCCATCGCCACCGCGCACGACGTCGGCGCGGGCGGGCTGTCCAACGCGATTCCCGAACTGCTGCACGACTCCGGCCTGGGCGGCGTGATCGACCTGGCCAAGGTGCCCAGCGACGACCCGTCGCTATCGCCGATGCAGCTGTGGTGCAACGAGTCGCAGGAGCGTTACGTGCTCGGCATTCCGGCCGACCGCGTGGAGGAGTTCGCTCAGATCTGCGAACGCGAGCGCTGCCCGTTCGCGGCCGTCGGCTACGCGACCGCGGAAGAGCATCTGGTGGTCGGATACGGCGCCACGCGCGAGAACGCGCGCGAGCCGGGCCGCGACTGGCCGATCAACCTGCCCATGGATGTGCTGTTCGGCAAGCCGCCGAAGATGCACCGCGACGCGCGCCGTCCGGGTGCCGCTCCGTGGCCGTCGCTGGACTGGGACGGGCTGGAGCTGCGCGATGCCGCGCTGCGCGTGATGGCGCATCCGGCGGTCGCGTCCAAGAACTTCCTGGTGACCATAGGCGACCGCACCGTCGGCGGACTGACCGTGCGCGACCAGATGATCGGTCCGTGGCAGCTGCCGCTGGCCGATTGCGCGATCACGCTGGCGGGCTTCGATGGCGTGACCGGCGAGGCGATGGCGATCGGCGAACGCACGCCGCTGGCGCTGCTCGATGCCGCCGCGGCCGCGCGTATGGCCGTCGGCGAGGCGATCACCAACCTGTGCGCCGCACCGGTCGAGTCGCTCAACCGCATCAAGCTGTCCGCCAACTGGATGGCCGCCGCCGGCCACGCCGGCGAGGACGCGCGCCTGTTCGACGCGGTCAAGGCGGTGGGCCTGGAACTGTGCCCGGAACTCGACCTGAGCATCCCGGTCGGCAAGGACTCGCTGTCGATGCAGGCGCAGTGGCATGCCGATGGAGCGACGCAGAAGACCGTATCGCCCGTGTCGCTGGTGGTCAGCGCGTTCGCACCGGTGGTGGACGTGCGCCAGCAGCTCACGCCGCTGCTTTCGCGCGACGAAGAGTCCGACCTGTGGCTGATCGGCCTGGGCGCAGGCAAGCAGCGGCTCGGCGGTTCGGTGCTGGCGCAGTGCCATCCGGATGCCGTCGACGGCGCTGCTTCGCTGCCGGCATTCAACGGCCCGCTCGGCGTGCCGGACCTGGACAATCCGCAGCGCCTGCGCGACTTCTTCGAGCTCATCCGCGACGCGCGCGAGGCCGGCATCATCAAGGCCTACCACGACCGTTCCGACGGCGGTGCGTTCGCGGCGCTGTGCGAGATGGCGTTCTGCTCGCGCGTGGGCCTGGACATCAGCCTGGACGGCTGGGGCGACGACCCGTTCCGCACGCTGTTCAACGAGGAACTGGGCGCCATCGTGCAGGTGTCGGTGGAGGACCGCGCCGAGTTCGCCGACCTGGTCGCGCGGCACGGGCTCATCGACTGCGCGCAGCGCATCGCGCGTCCGACCAGCGCGCCGTCGGTGCGCGTGCGCGACGAAGGCCAGACGCTGGTCGAATGGCGCTGGGAAGAACTCTTCGATGCGTGGTGGGCCACCACGCACGCCATGCACAGGCTGCGCGACAACCCGGACTGCGCCGACGAGGAGCGCACGGTCGCGCGCGACTTCAACGCGCCGGGCCTCAAGCCCAGGTTGACCTTTGAGCCCAACGACGACGTCGCCGCGCCCTTCATCAACACCGGCGTGCGTCCGAAGGTGGCAATCCTGCGCGAGCAGGGCGTCAACAGCCAGATCGAGATGGCGCGCGGTTTCGATCGCGCCGGTTTCGAGGCGGTCGACGTGCACATGAGCGACCTCATCGCGGGCCGCTTCCAGCTCGACGAGTTCACCGGCCTGGTTGCCTGCGGCGGTTTCAGCTACGGCGACGTGCTGGGCGCGGGACGCGGCTGGGCGACGTCCATCCTCGAACGTCCGGCGTTGCGCGACGCGTTTGCCGCGTATTTCGCTCGTCCGGAGACGTTCTCGCTGGGCGTGTGCAACGGCTGCCAGATGCTCAGCCAGCTCAAGTCGATCATCCCGGGTGCAACGCACTGGCCACGCTTCCTGCGCAACAAGGGCGAGCAGTACGAAGCGCGCCTGGCGCTGCTGGAAGTGTTCGAAACGCCGTCGCTGTTCCTGCGCGGCATGGCGGGTTCGCGCATCCCTGTGGCGGTGGCGCACGGCGAAGGCCGGGCCGAATTCGACAGCACGCTGGACCAGACCGCCGCGCACGTCACGCTGCGCTACATCGACGGCAACGGCCAGGTCGCCACGCGCTACCCGCTCAACCCGAACGGATCGCCCGACGGCATTACCGGCCTGACCACCGACGACGGCCGCGTGACCATCCTCATGCCGCACCCCGAGCGCACGCTGCGCAGCGTCAACTTCAGCTGGGCTCCCAACGGCTGGGAAGGCGACTCCCCGTGGATGCGCCTGTTCCGCAACGCCAGGGTGTGGGTGGGGTGAGCGGCCGCGCTTGCGCGCCACTGGCGCGCGCGGCCGCGAACGCCCGGCCACGGATGGCCGGGCCGGGCAATCCGAAGCCCGCTACGTAACGCGAGGGACGGCATCGCCAAGTCCTCAAACTGCGGTGCTACGCGGCACTGCCGCGTGGCCTGCCAAACGCCCGGTCATGGATGGGTGAGGCGGACCGCTCACGCGGCATGCCGCGTGGTCCGCTGAACGCCTGGCCACGGATGGCCGGGCAGGGCGATCCGAAGCCCGCTACGTAACGCCAGGGACGGCAGCTCCAAGCCTTCTTACCGAGGTGCTACGCGGCACTGCCGCGTGGCCTGTCGAAAGCCGGACGGGAAAGCGTGAAAAGTCCCTGGATCCCCGCCTTCGCGGGGATGACGAGCAAGAGCTGCGGACGTCGAGGGCAGTGCTTATGCCCCGGGGCCACACCCGGCCGCCTAGACGAACGAAAGCTCTTGCTCTTACGTGTCAGACACGCGAGCGGGAAAGCGTGAAAAGTCCCTGGATCCCCGCCTTCGCGGGGATGACGAGCAAGAGCGGCGGACGTTGAGGGCAGCGCTTATGCCCTCGTGCAACACCCGACCGGCCTTGGACGGACGAAAGCCCTTGCTCTTGCGCCTCGGACACGCGAACGGGAAAGCGTGAAAAGTCCCTGGATCCCCGCCTTCGCGGGGATGACGAGCAGGAACTCCGGACGTCGAGGCAGTGCTTACTCCTGCGGCTTCACGTTGAGATAAGCGCCCGCGATGTGCAGCGTCGCCCACAAGTCTTCCGGTTCGATCTGCACGGAGCGGTCGAACATCTGCTCGGCCCGGCTTCGGTCGCCGTTGAGCAGGTACAGCGCGCCGACCTCGGCGAAGCCGGTGGCGTCGTCCTCGGTGGACTTGAAGTAGCGGTCGAACAGCGGCTGGGCCTTCGCCCATTCGCCCGCCTCGCTGTAGACGCGGGCGATGCGGTACACGTCGCTGTCCTCGTGCTTGCCGGCCAGGATCGCGTCGAAGATGGCCTGGCCCTCGGCCTTGAAGCCGCCCAGGTAATAGACGCGGCCCACGGCGATCTGCTCCCAGCTGCCCTTGCCGGCCTGGATCCTGGCCACGGCCAGCAGTGCCTTGGCAGCGTCCTGGTTGGGCTTGGTGTGGTACATCGCCGGGTCGGTGCGCTGCGGCTTCTGCGCGGTGTAGCCGACGCCGGCACCGGCGATGAACACGGCTGCGGCCGCGACCGCAGCGAGATAGGTCTTCATGCGTTCTGTCCCCCTTGTGGAGGACAAAGCGTACGCAGCACGGGGCGGCCGCGCCAGCCGAGCGCGCTTTCCCGGTGAACGGTGCGAACGGCTACGCACGACCGTCAACGTGCGCCTGCTAAAGTCGGCGGGTCAGTCGCGGAGGAGGTCGGCAACGACCTGGAAAGCGTGAACGCAGTCGCCAACGACACCATCGACTCCAGCGCCGAAGAACGCATCGTCGACGCCCTGCTCGCCAAGGGCCGGCTCAAGGAAGCCGATCTCGGCCGCGCGCGCCGCCTGCAGGAAGAAACCGGAGGCAGCCTGCTCGCACTGCTCGCCCGCCTGGGCCTGGTGTCCGAACGCGACCACGCCGAGACTTGCGCCGAAGTACTGGGCCTGCCGCTGGTGAGCGTGAAGGACGCGCCCGAACTGCCGCCCGAAGGCGTCGCGCTGTCCACGCGCTTCATGAAGCAGTTTTCCGTGTGCCCGGTCGGCGAGAGCGACGAGGCCGTGGACGTGCTGATGGCCGATCCGCAGGACGTCTACACCATCGATGCGCTGCGCCTGGCGACGGGCCGGGACGTGCTCGCCGCGGTGGCGCTGCGCTCGGAGATCGGAGACCTGATCGAACGCTGGCACGGTCAGGGTCGCAGTGCGATGGGCGCCATCGTCGAAACCGCCGAAGGCGAGGGCGGCGCCGGCGACCTGGACGACGTCGAGCACCTGCGCGACCTCGCCTCCGAAGCGCCGGTCATCCGCCTGGTCAACCTGATCATCCAGCGTGCGGTCGAGTTGCGCGCGTCGGACATCCACATCGAGCCGTTCGAGAACCGCCTGAAGGTGCGTTACCGCATCGACGGCGTGCTGAGCGAAGGCGAAAGCCCGCCGGCCAACCTCACCGCCGCCGTGATCAGCCGCATCAAGATCATGGCCAAGCTCAACATCGCCGAACGTCGCCTGCCGCAGGACGGCCGCATCATGCTGCGCGTGCAGGGCAAGGAGCTGGACCTGCGTGTCAGTACCGTGCCGACCGCGCACGGCGAAAGCGTGGTCATGCGCCTGCTGGACCGCGAGACGGTGGTGTTCGACTTCAAGCGGCTGGGGTTCACCGACGTGTTCCTGCCGCAGTTCCAGAAGGTGCTGGAGCAGCCGCACGGCATCCTGCTGGTCACCGGTCCGACCGGTTCGGGCAAGACCACGACGCTGTACACGGCGCTGAGCAAGCTCAACACGCCCGACGTGAAGATCATCACCGTCGAGGACCCCGTCGAATACCAGATCGAAGGCATCAACCAGATCCAGGCCAAGCCGCAGATCGGACTGGATTTCGCGCATGCGTTGCGCAGCATCGTGCGCCAGGACCCGGACATCATCATGATCGGCGAAATGCGCGACCTGGAGACGTGTCGCATCGCGATCCAGTCCGCGCTCACCGGCCACCTGGTGCTGTCCACGCTGCACACCAACAACGCGGCCGGCGGCATCACGCGCCTGCTCGACATGGGTGTCGAGGACTACCTGCTCACGTCCACCATCAACGGCATCCTGGCGCAACGACTGGTGCGTCGACTGGAGCCCACGCACGCGCAGCGCTACCGCGCCTCGCCCGAAGAGATCGAGAAGTTCAACCTGCGCCGGTATCAGCCGGAGGGCGAGATCCACCTGTACCACCCGATGCCGTCGCCGGTGTCGCCGACGGGCTATCTGGGCCGCACGACGATCATGGAATTCCTGGTGATGAACGACGAACTGCGCCGCGCGGTGATGCGCCACGCTGGCATGGGCGAACTGGAGCAGATCGCCCGCCAGCACGGCATGCGCACGATGTACGAGGACGGCATCGCGAAGGCCCTGCGCGGCGAGACGACGATCGAGGAAGTGCTGCGGGTGACGGAGGATGCGTAGTACGCAGGTGCAGGGCGCTTGAGCGGGCAGTCAGCGGTGGGCTTTGCTCGTCATTCCCGCGGAGGCGGGAATCCATGGACGTTCCAGGCTTTCACGGATGAACAATGCAAAAACAACCTTGCGTCTACCTGCTGGCCAGTTCCAGGAATGGCACTTTGTACTTGGGCGTCACCAGTAATCTCGTCAAGCGCACATGGCAGCACCGCGAGCGTGCCATCGAAGGTTTCAGCGACCGTTATCACGTTACACGTCTGGTCTGGTATGAGCTTCACGAGTCGATGGAGTCGGCGATCCAGCGCGAGAAACGCATCAAGAAGTGGAACCGCGAATGGAAGCTGCGGCTGGTGGACGAGATGAATCCTTCGTGGCGGGACTTGTGGCCGGACGTCGTCGGCACGACGCCAAAGGCAACGTCCATGGATTCCCGCCTTCGCGGGAATGACGGGCAAAAGCGATAGGCTCTTCCGACTTCCGACTTCCGACTCCCAACTCCTGATTCCCAATTCCCGATTCCCGACCCACCCCATGCCCCTCTACCACTACAAAGCCCTCAACCCGCGCGGTGAGCTGCTCGACGGCCAGATGGAGGCGGCGAGCAATGCCGAGGTGGTGGCGCGGTTGCAGGAGCAGGGGCATCTGCCGGTCGAGGCCAAGCTCGCCAGCGAAGGCGGCGGCACGTCGCTGTGGAAGAACCTGTTCAAGCCCAAGCCGTTCGCCGGCGCGCGGCTGGTGCAGTTCACGCAGCAACTGGCGACGCTGCTCGGTGCGGGGCAGCCGCTGGATCGCGCGCTCGGCATCCTGCTGGAACTGCCGGAGGACGAAAGCGCGCGCCGCACCATCGGCGACATCCGCGATGCGGTGCGCGGCGGCAGCTCGCTGTCGGCCGCGCTGGAACGACAGCACGGCACGTTCTCGCGGCTGTACGTGAACATGGTGCGCGCGGGCGAGGCCGGCGGCACGCTGCACGAGACGCTCGCGCGCCTGGCCGATTACCTGGAACGTTCGCGTGCGCTGCAGGGGCGCGTGGTCAACGCGCTGATCTATCCGGCGATCCTGCTGGTGATGGTGGGCCTGAGCCTGCTGTTCCTGCTCGGCTACGTGGTCCCGCAGTTCGCGGCGATGTACGAGAGCCTGGACGCGGAGTTGCCCATCTTCACGCGCATGGTGCTGGGCGTGGGCCTGTTCGTGCGCGACTGGTGGATTCTGCTGTTGCTCCTGCCGGCGCTGGCGTTGTGGTGGTTCGATCGCAAGCGGCGCGATCCCGCATTTCGCGAGTCGCTGGACGCCTGGCTGCTGCAGCAGCGCTTCGCCGGTGCGCTGGTGGCCAAGGTCGAGACCGCGCGCCTGGCGCGCACGCTGGGTACGCTGGTGCGCAACGGCGTGCCGCTGATGACGGCGCTGGGCATCGGCCGCAACGTGCTTGCCAACCGCGTGCTGTCCGCCGACGTGGACGCCGCGGCGGAGGAAGTGAAGAACGGCGTGCCGCTGTCGGTCGCGCTGGGCCGCGGCAAGCGGTTTCCACGCCTGGCGCTGCAGATGATCCAGGTGGGCGAGGAGTCCGGCGCGCTCGACGCGATGCTGGTGAAGACGGCCGAGACCTTCGAGCAGGAAACCTCGCTGGCGCTGGACCGCATGCTCGCGGCGCTGGTGCCGCTGGTCACGGTGGTGCTGGCGCTGCTGGTCGGCATCGTGATCGTCGCGGTGCTGGCGCCCATCTACGATCTGACCGGATCGATAGGAGCCTGAGCCGCATGCGCCACGGACGGCGTGACCAGCCCGGGACGGCGGCCCGGGTGCGGGGCCACGCGCCCGCACTCGTCCCCTTCAGGATGCGGGGCCGCAAGGCAAGGCCTGCCGATCCCGCGGTGCAGGTCCCGGAACTGAACATTCGCCCCCGTGGTCATCCAATAGAGCGCCCAAGTCGGGTAAACATCCATTTTTCGAAAAGGACCTCCTCCATGCGCAATCGCCGCTCCATCACCCGCTCCCCGTCGGCCGCACGCCAGCGCGGCATGAGCCTGATCGAGATCATCATCGTGATCGTGCTGATCGGCGCGGTGCTGGCCTTCGTCGGCAGCCGCGTGCTGGGCGGCAAGGACCGCGGCGACTACAACATCGCCAAGGCGCAGGTGCAGACGCTGGCCGGCAAGGTGGACTCGTTCCAGATGGACACCGGCCGCCTGCCGACCTCGCTGGAGGAACTGGTCACGCAGCCGTCCGACGTGAACGGCTGGCTCGGCCCGTACGCCAAGGCGGCCGAGCTGAAGGACCCATGGGGACATCCGGTCGAATATCGGGCGCCCGGCGAGGGCGGCCCGTACGACCTGGTGATCCTGGGCAAGGACGGCAAGCCGGGCGGCACCAGCGTCGACGCCGACATCAAGTACGAGTGACCGGCGCCATTTCCGGAACCTGATCCATGCGCGCGGTCCGCGGCACATCGCTGCTCGAGATGCTGCTGGTGATCGCGCTGATCGCGGGCATCGGGCTGCTGGCGGCCGGCGCACTGGGCGGCGGCCTGGCCGGCATGCAACTGCGTTCCAGCGCCAAGGAGATCGCCGCCGCGCTGCGCTTCACCCGCACCCAGGCCATCGCCTCCGGCAGGCCGCAGCGCTTCACGCTCGATCCGGCGGCGCATCGCTGGACCGCGCCGAACGGGCGCAAGGGCGAGATCCCCGATTCGCTGCGCATCACCTTCACCGGCGCGCGCGAAATGCAGCCGCGCCGAGGCGAAGGCGCCATCGTGTTCTTCGCCGATGGCGCCAGCACCGGCGGCCGCGTGCAGCTCAGCGCCCGCCGCGCGGCCTGGAATGTCGATGTCGCATGGCTCACCGGCGAAGTGAAGCTGCGGCGTGCGGAGGTGGCACGATGATCCGTGCGCGGCCGATGCGGCAACGCGGCTACACGCTGATCGAGGTGATCGTCGCGTTCGCGCTGCTGGCGGTGGCGCTGACGTTGCTGCTGGGCATCCTGTCCAACTCCGCGCGACAGGTGCGCTGGGCGGATGATGCCGGTCGCGCGGTGCTGCATGCGCAGTCGCTGATGGACCAGGTCGGCGTCGGCGAGCGGCTCACGGCGGTGCAGCGAAATGGCGAGTTGGAGGAAGGCCGCTACCGCTGGCAGCTGCGCGTGGCGCGCTGGCGCGATCCGGCGCTGGTCGTCGCGGCGCAGCCGGTGGCGGTGAGCGGGCCGGAGCTGTACGAGATCACGCTGGCGATGGAGTGGGGCGATGCCGGTCCCGGACAGCGCCTGCGGATGAGCACGCTGCGCCTGGCCGCACCCGGACCGGAGGCCGTCCTCCCATGAGGCGCTCGCGCGGCTTCACCCTGATCGAAGTGCTGCTGGCCACCGTGCTGCTGGTGGCGGGCTTGGCACTGGCGTTTTCGACGCTCGGCGCCGCCACCCGCACCGCCACCCGTGGCGAGGCCATGGCCGAGCGCAGCGAGCGCATGCGCACCATCGAGAACTTTCTGCGCACGCGCCTGAACGCGATGCGTCCCGTCGGCTTCGCCTTGGACCAGTCGCGGGGCGTCACGATGCGCTTTGCGGGCGAGCCCGAACGGATGCGTTTCGTCGCCGACCTGCCGGACTACCTCGGCCGCGGCGGCCCGTACCTGCACGAGCTGGTGATCGAGGACGATCGCAGCGGCGGCGTGCGCCTGACGCTGGGGCTGGCCATGGTGCTGGCGGGCGAAGTCGTGGAGGAGCAGCCGCCCCGTCCGCCGGAAGTGCTGGCCGACGGTTTGCGGGAGGTGCGTTTCCGCTACCGCACCCTCGATGAGGACGGCCGCATGGGCGACTGGCAGGACCGGTGGGAAGCCCACGAGCAACTGCCGTTGCAGGTGCAGATCCTGCTGGTCGACCGCGACGGCCGCGTGTGGCCGCCGCTGGTGGTGGCCCCGCCGCTGGCGCCGACGTTCACTGCCTTCAACCTGCCGGTACAGACGCAATGAGCCGGTCACGAGCCATGGCGCACGCCGGCGCACAGGGCAGCGCCCTGATCCTGGTGCTGTGGCTGATCGTGCTGCTCACCGCGCTGGTCGGCGGCTTCGCGCTGGCCGCGCGCACCGAAAACCTGCAGGGCCGGGTCCTGACCCGCGGCATCGTCGCCTCCAACGCCGCCCGCGCCGGCATGGAATACGCCCTCACGCGGGTCGCGTTGCCCGATCCGCGCCTGCAATGGCGCCCCGACGGCCGGCCGTATCGCTGGCGCTACGGCGGCGCGCAGGTGGAGGTGCGCGTGACCGACGAGAACGGCAAGCTCGACATCAACCAGGCCGATCCGCAGACGCTCGCGGCGCTGATCCAGGGCGAGGGCATCGAGGCGGCCGACGCCGCGCGGCTCGCGGGCGCCATCGTCGACTGGCGCGATGCCGATACGCTGAGCCAGCCTTCCGGCGGCGGCGAAGATGCGGACTACGCCTCCGCCGGTCTGCCGTACGGCGCCAAGGACGGGGACTTCGAAGGCGTGGCCGAACTGCTGCAGGTGATCGGCATGACGCCGGAACTCTACGCACGGCTGGAGCCGAACCTCACCGTCTACAGCGGGCGGGCGCGGCCCGATCCCGCGGTCGCGCCCGCGGCGGTGTTGAACGCGCTGGGCCTGGATGGTGCCGACCTGGTGCGCCGTCGCGAGGCGCCGAGTCCGGACGGACTGCCCGAAGCGGGCGCGCTGCCACTGGCCGGCGTGACCGGCGCGGGCAGCGGCACCTATAGTATCGACAGCCGCGCACGCCTGGCCGACGGTCGCGAATCGCGATTGAGGACCGTCGTGCGCGTGGGCGGAGGGGGCCTGCCCGGTATGGCGTATATGCCGTTGCGCTGGGAGGAGGGAGCATCGCCGCGATGAATGCACGGAGCGAAAGCCGGTCGGAGAGCCGGCCTGCCACCGACTGGGCGCAGGACAGGCTGCGCCGCCTCGGCGCGCGCCTGACGCCGGGCGCGGGCGGATTCCTGTCGTGGTGGGGACGCAACTTGGCCGCGTGGCTGCCCGCCGGCGTGCGCCGCGTCCTCGGTTTCGACCGTGGTCGCCTGCTGCTGCAGTTGCAGGGCGATGCGGTGCAGTTGCGCCTGCAGCAGGGTGGCGAACTCCGCGACCTGGGCGCCGTGCCGCAACTGGCCCTGGCCGGTGACGAAACGATCGGCGTACCGGTCGATCCGCTCACGCCGCTGCTGCCCACCCGCATCGCCGACCTGCCGCGCTGGCTGCTGCTGCCGGCCGCTTCGGCCCTGCGCCGCCGCCTGACCCTGCCCGCCGCCGCCGCGGACCGCCTGCGCGATGTCGTCGGGTTCGAGATCGACCGGCAGACGCCGTTCACGCCCGAAACAGTCGCATTCGATGCGCGCGTGTTGTCGCGCCGCGACGCCGACGGGATGCTCGATGCGGAACTGGTGGTGGTGCCGCGCCAGGGCCTCGAGCCGCAGTTGGCCGCGCTGGGCCCGCTGGCGCGGACGCTGGCCGGCATGGACGTGTGTGGCGCCAACGGCGAACCGGTGGGGATCAACCTGCTCGCGCCGGCGCAGCGTCGCAGCCATGGCGATCCATTCCGCTACTGGAACCTGGGCCTGCTGGCGATCGCGCTGATCGCCGTCGCCGCGACCATGTGGCAACTGCTGGCCAACCGTCGCGCTGCGGCCGACGAACTGGAAGCACGCATCGCCGCGCACGCCACGCAGGCGCGGGAGGCGGCGACGCAACGGCAAACGCTGATCGACCTGATCGAAGGCCAGGCCTTCCTCGACCGCCAGCGTGCGCAGCGCCCGACCGCGGTGGAGGTGATGGACGAACTCACCCGCCGGCTGCCCGACAGCACCTATCTGGAAAAGCTCGCGATCGAGGAAAACAGCCTGCTGATGATCGGCCTGAGCCGCGAGGCGCCGTCGCTGGTGCAGCGCCTGCAGGGTTCGCCGTTGTGGCGCGCGCCGTCGCTGACCGGCGCGCTGATGCCGGACCCGGCCAGCGGGCGCGACCGCTTCAC
>NZ_DASRTS010000073.1:0-22941 GCF_035655815.1 Lysobacter sp. | reverse complement strand
GGTAATCAACGATGCCGGTCATCGCGGCGATGCGCTGGCGCTCGCGGCGTGCCTTTTCCTCGTCGCTGAGGGTCTCGGTGCCGGGCAGCACCACCTTGGAATCAACCAGCAGCCGGGTCTGGCCGCTACCGATGTCGTAGGTCCACAGGTCCAGCTGGTTTCGGTCGCTGTCCTTGCCGCGCAGGAAGCTGACCTGCGATCCGTCCGGTGCCACCTTGGGCTTCATCAAGGTCGGGCCGGACAGCGGCAGCGGACCGGTGATGGCTTCCAGGGTCAGCTTTTCAGCGTGGGCAGCGGTTGTGGTGGCAAGCATGAGGGCGAGCGAAGCGAACAGGTGGCGCATGGAGGATCCCGGCAAACGGCAGGTCCGCCTCCACGCGGGGCGCGGGACGGTCGTCCCCCCATCCTAACCAAGCCCGTGCGGGAAGGCAGCATGACCTTCTGCCCATAAGGCGTGCGGACGAGTGCCGACCAAGGGTCGGCACCCACCACCCGTAGATCCACGTCACGCGTGAATGACGCCGTCCTGGTTCAACGCTGGCCGAACAGGTGCTTGCGCTCTTCGTCGCTGAGCGGCTTGCCGGCGTTGGGGTTCACCTGCTGGCGCAGGGCATAGGCGCGCTGGGTGGCCGGGCGTGCGGCAATCGCTTCATGCCAGCGCTTGAGGTTCGGGAACGCGGCGAAGTCCACCGGCAGCGTGTCGTAGGCGCCGACCCACGGGTAGCTGGCCATGTCGGCGATGGTGTACTCATCGCCGGCCAGGAACGCATGCTGGGCCAGACGCTTGTCCATCACCCCGTGCAGGCGGCGCACTTCGTTGTCGTAGCGCTCGATTGCATAGGGGATCTTTTCCGGTGCGTACACGTTGAAGTGGCCCATCTGGCCACTCATCGGGCCCAGGCCCGCCATCTGCCAGAACAGCCATTCCAGGGTGGTCACGCGGCCACGCGCGTCGCTGGGCAGGAAGCGGCCGGTCTTCTCGGCCAGGTACAGCAGGATCGCGCCGGACTCGAACACACTCTGGGGAGCACCGCCATCGGCCGGGGCATGGTCGACGATGGCCGGCATCTTGTTGTTCGGCGAGATGGCCAGGAATTCCGGCTTGAACTGGTCGCCCGAACCGATGTTGACCGGGTGGATGCGGTACTCCAGGCCGGCTTCCTCCAACAGCAGGGTCACTTTGTGGCCGTTCGGGGTGGGCCAGTAATACAGGTCGATCATGGCGGCGGCTCGGGGTGCGGAAAGGAACCTGAAGTCTAGTGCGTGAGTTGGGTTGGCACCGTCATGGCGGGCCGGTAACCTCGCGGCTCCCCCGAAACGCACTGTCCTGCATGAGCCACAGTCCTCGTCCCTTGTCCCCGTTGTCCTCGCTGATCTTCGCCTCGCGCTGGCTGCAGCTGCCGCTGTACCTGGGCCTGATCCTTGCCCAGTGCGTCTACGTGTTCCTGTTCGGCAAGGAACTGTGGCACCTGCTGTCCCACTCGGTGTCGATGGGCGAACAGCAGATCATGCTGATCGTGCTGGGCCTGATCGACGTGGTGATGATCTCCAACCTGCTGGTGATGGTGATCGTCGGCGGCTACGAGACCTTTGTCTCGCGCCTGCGCCTGGAGGGTCATCCGGACCAGCCGGAATGGCTGAGCCACGTCAACGCCAGCGTGCTGAAGGTGAAGCTGGCGATGGCGATCATCGGCATCTCCTCGATCCACCTGCTCAAGACCTTCATCGCGATCGGCAGCCTAGGCTCGGAAGGCAGCACGTACACCGCCGACGGCGTGATGTGGCAGACCATCATCCACTGCGTGTTCATCCTGTCGGCGATCGGCATCGCGTACACCGACAAGCTGATGGCGCAGGCCGCGATGAAGCCGCACAAGAGCGGCCACTGACGGCGACCTCCTGCCGCTACGGTGCGGCGGGGCGCGATGCCGGCGGCGCCATGATCGAGCGGCGCAGGCGTGCCGCCGGGCCGTCGGCGAAGGCGAGCCGGTCGTCGCGCATGGCGATGCCGAGCGCGCGATAGGTGTCGGCAAGGTCGGGGAATTCCCGCGACGGCGCGTAGCGCGCGTACAGGGCGGAGAACACCTGCGAGCGCGACAGTTCGTCCAGACGCGAGAGGAAGGCTTCGGGTTCGACCAGCCCGGTGCCGCGCAGGCAACACGAGGAATAGCGCGAGAGCACTTCGTCCAGGCTGCTGGCGTGATCCCGGCGCAGCGCGATGTCGGCCTCCAGCCAGAACGCCGCGCCGGCCCAGTACACGCGCATCGTGCCGCGATGGCTGCGGCTGAGTTCGCGCAACGACGCCTGGCTGTCCTCGCGACGGCCGCGGCCGAAACCCGCCTCGAGCCGACGCCAGGCTTCGTCGGCCGACAGCATGCCGGCACGGGCGCGCAGCACGTTCTGGTAATAGCTGGCCAGTCCCTCCGACAGCCAGCGGCCGTCGCCGCCCATGTACGGATGGAACAGGTGCGACAGCTCGTGGATCGCAGTCCAGTCGGCGCGCAGTTCGGCCAGGCTTGCATCACGACGCACGAACAACAACACCGACGGTTCGCCCCGACGCAAGGTCTGGCCCCATGGCACCGGGCTCTCGTCGTTGCTGTCGATCTGCGTGATCCGCACGCGTGCGCTGCGCAGCGGGTAGCGTCCGAACGCCGTCAGCGTCGCGCCGGCCACTTCTTCCAGCCAGCCCTGCAACTGTGCGCGGCGATCCGCGTCAGCCACGTCGACCACGTCCACGTGCAACTCGCTCTCGCCCGCCCGCAGCGTGCGTTGGTCGACCTGCGCCGCAGTCGTGCTGCCCGCCGCCATCAGCAGGACCAGCGCCATCGGCCATCGCATCGAACGCACGCGCATTCAGTCCTCCGCACGGCTGCCGGAGCAGGGAGTGAGACCGCCGCCGCTACAATACCCGCATGGATGTCTCCCACCTGCTCGATGCGCTGAATCCGGCGCAGCGCGAGGCCGTCAGTGCCCCGCCCGGTCATTACCTCGTCCTTGCCGGCGCCGGCTCCGGCAAGACCCGCGTGCTCACGCACCGCATCGCCTGGCTGAACGAGGTGCACAACGTACCCACGCACGGCATCCTCGCGGTGACCTTCACCAACAAGGCCGCCGGCGAGATGCGCGCGCGCGTGGACGCGCAGCTGCGCTTCGGCGCGCGCGGCATGTGGATCGGCACCTTCCACGGCCTGGCGCACCGGCTGCTGCGCCTGCACTGGCAGGACGCGAAGCTGCCCGAAGGCTTCCAGGTGCTCGATTCCGACGACCAGCTGCGCCTGGTCAAGCGCGTGGTCCAGGCGCTGGAACTGGACGAGGCGCGTTTCCCGCCGCGACAGATCGCGTGGTGGATCAACGCGCAGAAGGACGAGGGACGCCGTCCGCACAACATCCAGGGCGGCGGCAACGACCCGTGGGCGGACGTGATGCTCAGGTCGTACGAGGCCTACCAGGAGCGCTGCGAGCGCGCCGGCCTGGTCGACTTCGCCGAACTGCTGCTGCGTGCGCACGAACTGCTGCGCGACAACCCGGCGCTGCTGTCGCACTACCGCCATCGCTTCCGCGAGATCCTGGTGGACGAGTTCCAGGACACCAATGCCATCCAGTACGCCTTCGTGCGCGTGCTGGCGGGCGATTCGGGCCACGTGTTCGTGGTCGGCGACGACGACCAGTCCATCTACGGCTGGCGCGGCGCCAAGGTCGAGAACATGCAGCGGTTCCTGAAGGATTTTCCGGACACGCGCACGATCCGCCTGGAACAGAACTACCGTTCCAGCGCCAACATCCTGGAAGCGGCCAACGCGGTCATCGCCCACAACCCAGACCGCCTCGGCAAGCACCTGTGGACCGACAGCGGCAGCGGCGAGCCGATCGACCTGTACGCGGCCTACAACGAGATGGACGAGGCGCGCTTCATCGTCGAGCGCCTGCGCCAGTGGGTGCGCGACGGCGGCAGCCATGGCGAGGTCGCCGTGCTCTACCGCAGCAATGCGCAGTCGCGCGCGATCGAAGAAGCGCTGCTGGCCGAACAGGTCCCGTACCGCGTGTACGGCGGCCTGCGCTTCTTCGAGCGGGCCGAGATCAAGGACACGCTGGCCTACCTGCGCCTGATCGCCTCGCGCCTGGACGATGCCGCGTTCGAACGCGCGGTCAACACGCCCGCACGCGGCATCGGCGAGCGCACGCTGGACGAAGTGCGCCGCCGTGCGCGTGCCGATGGCGTATCGCTGTGGGACGCGGCCCGGCGCATCGTGTCGGAGAACGGCCTGGCGGCGCGCTCGCGCAATGCCGTGGCCGGCTTCCTGGCGCTGATCGACGATGTCGATAACGAAGTGGCGACGATGACGCTGCCGGAGAAGATCGACCACGTGCTGATCCGCTCCGGCCTGCGCGACCACTACTTCAACGAATCGCGCGGCCAGCTAGACTCGCGCGTGGACAACCTGGACGAACTCGTCTCGGTCGCCTCGCGCTTCAGCCATAGCGACGAGGAAGACGTCGCGGCGATGCCGGAGCTGGTGGCGTTCCTCAGCTACGCCGCACTGGAAGCCGGCGAAGGCCAGGTGCAGGCCGGCGAGGAAGGCGTGCAGCTGATGACGCTGCACAGCGCGAAGGGCCTGGAATTCCCGCTGGTGTTCCTGGCGGGGCTGGAGGAAGGCGTCTTTCCCAGTGGGCGTTCGACCGAAGAAGCCGGGCGCCTGGAAGAGGAGCGGCGCCTGGCCTACGTCGGCATCACCCGCGCGCGTCAGAAGCTGGTCCTGAGCTATGCCGAGACGCGCCGCATCCACGGCGCCGACATGTACGGCGTGCCATCGCGCTTCCTGCGCGAGATCCCCGCGCCGCTGCTCAACGAAGTGCGCCCGAAGGTGCAGGTGTCGCGCCCGTACAGTGGAGGCGCGCCGCGCCGCGACTTTGGCCACGCCGCGATCGAAACCCCGGCAGTGAAACTCGGCTCGATGGTCCGGCACCCCTCGTTCGGACTGGGCACCGTCACCGACTACGAAGGCAGCGGCGCGCACGCACGCGTGCAGGTCAACTTCGACGACGCCGGCAGCAAGTGGCTGGTACTGGCCTACGCGAACCTGCAGCCGGCGTGAGGGGTGCGCGATAGCCGTCGGTACGGCTTGTTCATGCGGCCAGCGGCGACGCGCTCGAATTGCACCGCACCGCACGTCATCCCGGCGGAAGCCGGGATCCAGGCCCGCGCCGCGTCCGAAGTGCCGTGCGCCTGCATCTCCAACCGTCATCCCGGCGAAAGCCGGGACCCAGGCCCACACCGCGTCCGAAGAACCGTGCGCCTGCATCTCCAACCGTCATCCCCGGCGAAAGCCGGGATCCGGGCCCGCACCGCGTCCGAAGCGCCGTGCGCCGCATCTCCGACCGTCATCCCGGCGAAGGCCGGGGTCCAGGCCCGCACCGCATCCGAAGACCCGTGCGCATACACCTGGCACCGTCATTCCAGCGAAAGCTGGAATCCATCTTGCTCTTGGTCGTGAGGCCACAAAGCGCAGGATCAAAATGGATTCCAGCTTTCGCTGAATGACGAAGAGCGCTGAAGCGCGGCCAGCTACTGGCTTTCGCTGGAATGACGAAGGGTCATTGAAACGCAGCCAGCCTGGATCCCGGCCTTCGCCGGGATGACGGCGGCTTCGGGACGCTGAGGCGGCTCACTGGAAAGCCGGTTCGCGCGACGACTGCAAACGGGGTGAGGGCGCTATCCGCGCAGCTTCGGCGCCTCGTCCAGCGATCCATCCGGCAGCAGCGCGACGCAGCGCTTGCGCTCGCGGTCGAAGAGTACCGGCACGGGATCCTGGAACAGCGGCCGGCGCACGAACTCCAGCGTCCACTGGAAATGCTCCAGTTCTTCCAGCGTCCTGCGCTGCTCTTCGGTCAGGCCCTTGCGCAGTTCGGCCGGGTCCAGCGTCTTCGTGGGCGTGGGCTTGCGTCTTTCGCGACCGGACACTCCGGCTTTCCCTCTGTTGCGGCGATGGCGCCTGGATGGCGCGACGTACCGTTATCGGCACGCCGGGAGGATCCTTTAGCCCGCCGTGCGGAAGCCCGGATCGACGTCACGAGGCTACGCACCGGATTTACAGCGCATCGTGAAAGACCACGCCCAGAGTGTGACGTCGGCCTGAACGCACGCGGCTGACGCCGTGGCGCAGGTTCACGCGGTACACGCCGCGCGTTCCGCGCACGGGGCGCTGGTGCACGGCGAACACCACCGCGTCGCCCTGCCGCAGCGGTACGACTTCGGCGCGCGACTGCATGCGCGGCCGCTGCTCGGTCAGCACGAACTCGCCACCCTCGAAGTCGCGACCGGGTTGCGACAGCAGCACGGCCATCTGCAGCGGAAACACGTGTTCGCCGTACAGGTCCTGGTGCAGGCAGTTGTAGTCGTTGGCGTCGTAGCGCAGCAGCAGTGGCGTGGGGCGCAGCTGGCCGGCCTCGTGGCAGCGGACGATGAACTCCGCGTGCGTCGCGGGAAAGCGCGTCGGCAGGTCCATCGCCTCATGCCAGCGGTTGGCGATCGGCGCCAGGTGCGGATAGATCGATTCGCGCAGCAACGCAACGGTGCCCGGCAGCGGATGGGCGAAGTAGCGGTATTCGCCTTGTCCGAATCCGTGACGGGCCATCACCACGCGACTGCGGAATCCGTCCGCGCGGTCGTACAGCGCAGCCAGCGCATGGCATTCGGCCTCGTCCAGCAGGCCGGGCAGGATCGCGTTGCCGTGCGCGTCCAGTTCGCGCGCGGCGCGTTGCCAGTCGTGCCACTGGATGCGCTGCGCGAGTGCGCTGCCGCTAGCGCGCAACACCGCGCTCATGCCTGCGCCTCGCGCGCCAGCAGCGCGCGCTTGCGCGCAACGCCCCAGCGATAGCCGGACAGCGCACCGTTGCCGGCGATCACGCGATGGCATGGCACGACAACGGCCAGCACGTTGGCCGCGCAGGCGGCCGCCACCGCGCGCGCGGCACGCGGCATGCCCAGGCGCCTGGCCAGATCGCCGTAGCTGATCGTGACACCGGGCGGGATCGAGCGCAGGGCCTGCCACACGCGCCGCTGGAACGGCGTGCCACGCAGATCCAGCGGCCGTGTCATGCGCAGGTGCGGCGCTTCGATGTGATCGACCACCTCGGCCAGCGCGTCGTGCACGCCACCCGGATCGATGGCCAAGGCGGCATCCGGCGCCTGCGCCTGCAGCTCACGCACGAGGGCGCCTTCGTTGTCGCCCAGCAGGATGCTGCGGATGCCATCGGTGCCCTCGGCGACCAGCACCAGGCCGATCGAGCTGTGACCGATGGCGAAGCGCAGCGGTGAAGCCTCACCCATCCGTTGCGGATGACAGCGACGGCATGCACGGAAGCCCGCGCGCTCGGCATCGCCGGGCGTGTCGTGGAAGCGCACGTGCGCGGGCAACGCGCGACGCGAGGGACAGGAAGGCCGGCAGTACACGCCTGTGGTCGAAACCGAATACACGAAACGGCCGTCGGCGGCGCGGTCGCGGGCGCACATCTGCGCCCAGCGCGGATCTTCGGTAATGGAAGGCAGGCTCATCGCGTTCGCTCCAGAAGGGAACGCGATCGACTCTAGGCGCCACACCCGGGCGGCGATATCCGAACCATGCAGCGGATTTCGCGGCGCGACGCCGCGTGGATCACCAGGTGAACAGCTTGTACTGCACGGGCGAGATCGGGCCTTCGCCGCGGCTGCTGTCGAGGATGCCGTCGGCGTTGTTGTCGACCAGGTAATACACCGGCCCGCGTGCCGGCGTGATGCGCACCACGCGCAGCTGGCCGGCCACGTAGTACTCCTCGATGAGATCGCCGCCGCTCATCGTGCGCGAGCGCACCTGCGGGTTCTGCAGGCCCGCGGTCGGATCGTCCACGCCGCCCATCGACGCGCAGGCGGACAGGCACAGGGGAAGCAGCAGGGCGAGCAGCAGCGGGCGCATGGCGGTCTCCTGTCCGGCGAGAAGGTGGTCCACGGACAGGATACGCGTTTGCGTCGCGGCGGTCGGTGACGGCCGCGTGGAGCCGGCGTCGTTAGAATCGCCGGATGACGACTCCCCCGACCGCGCCGCGCCGCCTCGTCCTGATCGACGGCTCCAGCTACCTCTACCGCGCGTTCCATGCGCTGCCCCCGCTCACCAACGACGCCGGCGAACCGACCGGCGCGCTGTTCGGCGTGGTCAACATGCTGCGCGCCACGCTGAAGGAGCAGCCCGAGTACGTGGCGTTCGTGGTCGACGCGCCCGGCAAGACCTTCCGAGACGACCTGTATCCCGAGTACAAGGCCAACCGCTCGGCTATGCCCGACGACCTGCGCGCGCAGACCGAGCCGATGTGCGAGATCGTCGAAGCACTGGGCATCACCATCCTGCGCGTGCCCGGCGTGGAGGCCGACGACGTGATCGGCACGCTCGCGGTGCGCGCCGCGCAGGACGGCATCGACGTGACCATCTCCACCGGCGACAAGGATTTCGCACAGCTCGTGCGGCCCGGCATCGTGCTGGTCAATACCATGAGCGGCAGCCGGCTGGATTCGGAAGCCACCGTCATCGACAAGTTCGGCGTGCGTCCGGACCAGATCGTCGATCTGTTGGCGCTGATGGGCGACAGCGTCGACAACATTCCGGGCGTGGAGAAGTGCGGGCCAAAGACGGCGGCCAAGTGGCTGGGCGAGTACGGCACGCTCGACAACGTTATCGCGCATGCGGGCGACATCAAGGGCAAGATCGGCGACAACCTGCGCACCGCGCTGCCGCGGCTGCCGCTGAACCGCACGCTCACCACCATCAAGACCGACGTGGAGCTGGACCGCGCACCGACCGACCTGGCACTGCGCGAGCGCCACGTGGACGAGTTGCGCCGGCTGTACGCGCGCTATGGCTTCAAGCAGGCGTTGCGCGAACTGGAAGGGCCGGGCGCGGTGGTCGAGGATCATCCGGGCAGCCCTGCCGGCGTGCGCAATACCGCCGCGGGCTACGCGCGTTCCGGCGCGCCGGGCGAGGTCGTGGACCCGGCGCTGTCGGCCAAGGGCGAGTACGAGACCATCCTGACGCAGGAGCAGTTCGACGAATGGCTGGCGCGGCTGCGCGGCGCCGAGGAATTCGCCTTCGACACCGAGACCGATTCGCTCGATCCGATGCAGGCCAACCTGATCGGGCTGAGCCTGGCGGTCGAGCCTGGGCACGCGGCTTACCTGCCGCTGGCGCACGACTATCCCGGCGCGCCGCAGCAGCTGGACCGCGTGGCCGCGCTCGCCGCGCTGCGCCCGCTGTTCGAGGACGCCACCCGCAAGAAGATGGGCCAGCACGGCAAGTACGACCTGCACGTGCTGCGTCGCAACGGCATCGCGGTGAAGAACTACGCCGACGACACGATGCTGGAGAGCTTCGTCTACAACGCCACCGCCACGCGCCACGACATGGATTCGCTGGCCAAGCGCTACCTCGGCTACGACACCGTCCGCTACGAGGACGTGGCCGGCAAGGGCGCCAAATCGATCCCGTTCTCGCAGGTGTCGGTGGAGGACGCCACGCGCTACGCCGCGGAGGATTCCGACGTCACGTTGCGGCTGCACCGTGTGCTGTCGCCGAAGGTGGAGGCCGTGTCCGGGCTGTCGCACGTCTACCACGAGATCGAGATGCCGCTGGTGCAGGTGCTCGAACGCATCGAGGCCAACGGCGTGATGGTCGACGCCGACGAACTGCGCCGGCAATCGGCCGACCTCGGCCGGCGCATGCTGGCCGCGCAGCAGAAGGCCACCGAACTGGCCGGGCGCAGCTTCAACCTGGATTCGCCCAAGCAGCTGGGCCAGTTGCTGTTCGACGAACTCAAACTGCCCGCGTTGCTGAAGACGCCGTCCGGCGCACCGTCGACCAACGAAGAGGCGCTCGAAGCCATCGCCGAGCACCACGAACTGCCGCGCGTGATCCTGGAATACCGTGGCCTGTCGAAACTGCGCAGCACCTACACCGACAAGCTGCCGGAGATGGTCAACCGCGACACCGGCCGCGTGCACACCAGTTACCACCAGGCCGGCGCGGCTACCGGCCGCCTCGCGTCCAGCGATCCGAACCTGCAGAACATCCCGATCCGCACCGACGACGGCCGTCGCATCCGGCAGGCGTTCGTCGCGCCGGAGGGGCGCCGCATCGTCGCCTGCGACTACTCGCAGATCGAGCTGCGCATCATGGCGCACCTGTCCGAGGATCCCGGCCTGCTGCGTGCGTTCGAATCCGGCGCCGACATCCACCGGGCGACGGCGGCGGAAGTGTTCGGCAAGCCGATGGACGAGGTGAGCGGCAACGAGCGCCGCGCCGCCAAGGCGATCAACTTCGGTCTGATGTACGGCATGGGCGCGTTCGGACTGGCGCGGCAGCTGGGCATCTCGCGCGGCGAGGCGCAGGACTACATCGGCCTGTACTTCAGCCGCTACCCGGGCGTGCGCGACTTCATGGAACGCACGCGGCAGCAGGCACGCGAGCAGGGCTACGTCGAGACGGTGTTCGGCCGCCGCCTGTACCTGGACAACATCCACGCCCGCAACCAGGGCCTGCGGGCGGGTGCCGAGCGCGCGGCGATCAATGCCCCGATGCAGGGCACCGCGGCCGACATCATCAAGCGGGCGATGATCTCCATCGACGGCTGGCTGGCCGACCATGCCGACCGGGCGCTGATGGTGCTGCAGGTGCACGACGAACTGGTCTTCGAGGTGGAGACCGGTTTCGTGGACACGCTGGTCGCCGAGGCCCGTGAACGCATGTCCCGTGCGGCCGGATTGCGGGTCCCTCTGGTCGTAGACAGCGGGGTCGGCGCCAACTGGGACGAGGCGCATTGACCGTTCGTCGGAAACAGGTGGCGCCACCTGTGCCCGAAATGGCCTGAAAACGTCATCTGAACGGGGATTTTGGCGTGTCGCCCCCGGGCGAATGAATCCCGCCTGAATCCAACAATTCGTTAACCCGAATCTTCACGAACCATCCATGTGCCGGGTGGTCATATAGGTCGCGACAGGTGCAACGCCTGTCGCCGATCTCTCCCTCCCCTGGAGTGATCCCGGAGCGAAGACCCCTCCCCAGGTCCCGCTCCCCAGCCCCGCCGGCCCCCCCTGCCTGCGGGGCTTTTTATTTCTGGCGTCGCCAGAAATAAACCCAAAGCTTTGTGAAGCAAAACTTCGGGCCCCGCGCCGATGCACCCGATCCCCGCGGCTGCCGCCGCGCCCCCTTACCAAGGGGGCTGCTGTTTCGAACGTGTTTGCACTCCTTTGATGGGTTAAGGCGTGTGCTCGCGCACCCTAAATCCGTCATCCCGGCGAAGGCCGGGACCAGGCCAGCGGCCTCCCATACCCCAACCGTCGTCCGGCGAAGGCTCGGATCAGCCTGCCGCCTCCCCGCACCCCGACCGTCATCCCGGCGAAGGCCGGGATCCAGACCCGCAGCCCTCCCGCGCCGTCACGTCATTCCAGCGAAAGCTGGAATGCACCTTGCCCTTCATTCATTACGAAGCGCGTTACGAAGCGCCGCACAACCCTTCGCCGTCTTGCTCCCTCCCCTGCGAGCAGGGGAGGGTTGGGGAGGGGTATTAAGCCGCGAAGCGGCGAACTCTTCTGCGACCCCGCTTGGGCCGACCGCTTGCCGCTGTCGCAGAATCCGTCCATCGCAGACGCGCGGGGAGCCCCATGTTCGAAATGTCCATGCCGTGGTGGGAGTTCGTGCTTCGCGCGGTCATCGTCTACGTGGTGCTGCTGGGCATGATCCGGTTGTCGGGCAAGCGGACGATGGGGCAGTTCACCGCGTTCGACATGCTGCTGATCGTGCTGCTCGGCAATGCGGTGCAGAACGCGCTGCTGGGTTCGGATACGTCGATGTCGGGCGGGCTGCTGCTGGCGGCCACGCTGATCGTGCTGAACTGGCTCGTCGGCTTTGCCACGTCGCGCAGCCGGCGCATGGAGCGGCTGCTGGAAGGCGCGCCGGTCGTGCTGGCGCGCAACGGGCATGTGTATCGCGAGGTGTTACGGCGCGAACTGGTCAGCCGCGACGACTTCGCCAAGGCGATGCGCGAGGCCGGATGCAGCGATGTCGATCGCATCCATCTGGCGCTTCTGGAAACCAACGGCCACATCACGATCCTGCTGCGCGACGTGCCGGAGGAAGACGAGGCGGTCTAGCCGACGCGCGTCCGACGAAGCGCCATCATCGCGTCAGGCAAGTTCCGCCAGCCAGTCGCGCGGGCGCAGGTAATCGGCCAGGCGCGCTTCGTCGCTGCCTTCGTCCGGCGCGTAGCCGTACTCCCAGCGCACCAGCGGCGGCAGGCTCATCAGGATCGACTCGGTGCGTCCGCCCGATTGCAGGCCGAACAGCGTGCCGCGGTCGAAGACCAGGTTGAACTCGACGTAGCGCCCGCGGCGATACAGCTGGAACTGGCGCTCGCGCTCGCCGTACGGCATGTCCTTGCGTCGCTCCACGATGGGCAGGTAGGCATCCAGGAAACCGTCGCCCACCGCACGCAGGTAGGCGAAGTCCGCCGACGCATCCTCGTGCAGGTCGTCGAAGAACAGGCCGCCGACACCGCGCGTTTCGCCGCGGTGCCTGAGGAAGAAGTATTCGTCGCACCACACCTTGTGCTTTTCGTAACGTGCGGCGCCACCGAACGGCCCGCACAGGTCGCGCGCGGTGCGATGCCAGTGCAGTACGTCCTCGTCGAACGGATAGAACGGGGTGAGGTCGAGACCGCCACCGAACCACCACGCCACCGTCTCGCCATCGCGGATCGCGCGGAAGTGGCGCACGTTCGCATGCGTGGTCGGCAGGTATGGATTGCGCGGATGGAACACCAGCGACACGCCCACCGCGCGCCACGATGCACCGGCGAGTTCCGGCCGCGCAGCGGTCGCCGATGGCGGCAGCTTCGTGCCGGACACGTCGGAAAAACCGATGCCCGCCTGCTCGAACACCGCGCCGTCGCGCAGCACGCGCGTGCGCCCGCCGCCGCCTTCGGCCCGCTGCCACAGGTCTTCGCGGAAACGTGCGCTTCCGTCGGCGGCCTCGATGACGGCGCAGATGCGGTCCTGCAGGCCGGTGAGGTAGTCGCGGACGTCGTCGAAGCCGGGAGCGGGTTCGGTCATTTCACAGGAACATAGCGGGGCAGGCATGCATGATAGCCGCCGCCCGTTCACGGGCTCGTCACGGACCGGCCGCGCGCGCCGCGGCCGGCGGCCAGGGAATCCGCATCGGAGTAGGCCCATGCGCGTCTGTGTCCGCCTCGGCTTCGTTCTACTCGTGCTGCTTGTCGCTGCATGCAAGCGCGATGCTCCATCCGCGCCGCAGCCCGCTGCGACGCCGGCACCGGCCACCGTGCCCGCGACGGCACCGGCGAGCGCGGCGCAGCGCGTCTTCAGTCGCGAGGAACTCGACCAGATGGTCGCGCCCATCGCACTGTATCCGGATTCGCTGCTGACGCAGGTGCTGATGGCCGCGACGTATCCGGCGAACGTCGCCGATGCGGTCGCGTGGTCGAAGGCGCATCCGCAGGCGACCGGCGACGATGCGGTGAAGCAGGTAGCCGACCAGCCGTGGGATCCAAGCGTGCAGTCGCTGGTGGCGTTTCCGCAGGTGATGGCCACGCTGGGGCAGGATCCCGGCTGGGTGCAGCGCCTGGGCGATGCGTTCCTCGCGCAGCCAGGCGACGTGATGGATGCCGTGCAGCGACTGCGCCGCGCCGCGCAGGCCGCCGGCAACCTGCAGTCCACCGAGCAGCAGACGGTGACGGTGTCGCCCGCGCCGACGCCTTCGGCCGCGCCCGCGCCTGCACCTGCCGATGGCAGTGCTCCGCCGCCACCGCCTCCGGCCAGCGACACGATCATCGAGATCGCGCCGGCCAATCCGCAGGTGGTGTACGTGCCCAGCTACAACCCGACCACGGTGTACGGCACGTGGCCGTATCCGTCGTATCCACCCGCGTACTACCCGCCCGCGCCGACGTGGTATCCCGGCAGCGCGCTGGTAGCCGGGCTTGCCTTCGGCACCGGCGTTGCGGTGGCCGATGCGCTGTGGGGCGACTGGGACTGGGGCGACCACGACGTCGACATCGACGTGAACCGCTACAACAACATCAACGTGAACCGGCAGCTGGACGTCAACAACAACGTCTGGCGGCACAACGCGGAATTCCGCGGCAACGTGCCGTACCGCGATGCCCGCAGCCGCGAACAGTTCGGACCGCAGCGACTGCCCGGCGCGGAGAATCGCGAGGCGTTCCGTGGCAACGACCCGGCGCATGCCGCCAATCGCGAGCGTGCGCGGCAAGAGCTGCAGCAGCGCGGATTCGGCACGCCCGCCACGGACAACCGCGCCGCGCGCGAGCAGGCGCGCACGGCCGGCCGTGACTTGCGCGAACGGCCCGAAGGCGGCCTCGATGCCCGTAATGCGGGTGCAGCGGCACGCCGTGACGCTGGCGGTGCGGACGCGGCACGCGAGCGAGCGCGCAGCGTGGCCGATGCGCGCACGCAGCGTCCGAGCGGTGGCAGCGACCATGCGCGCCAAGCCAGCGCACGCCAGAATGGGCCACGCACGACGCACGCCAACCAGCAGGTGCGTGAGCAGCATCGCCAGCAGCATGCCCAGACAGCGCGGACGCAGCCCACGCGTCAGCACGCCGACGCGCAGCGCGTGCAGCAGCGCGCACAGCAGCCCCGCATGCAGCCGTCGCATTCGTTGCCGCACCAGGGCGCACGCAACAACGCGTTCGCAGGCGTGGATCGCCCCGCGCAGACACGCGCGCAGGTCGATCGAGGGCGATCGAGCCATGCCATGGCGCAGCGGCCGCAGTCCGCGCGCTCGGGCGGACATCAGGTACAACGCGCGCCGCACGGTGGCGGCGGTCGTCGTCGCGGATAGGAGCCGGCCATGAAACTTCGTGCATGCGTGCTGTTGCTGCTGCTGCCGTCCGTTGCGCCGGCCTGGGCGCAGAAGGCGTACCCGAATGCGAACGCGGCCGCGGACGCGCTGGTCGCGGCGGTCGAAAAGCGCGACCAGGCGGCGCTGCAGGAAATCCTGGGCGCCAGCTGGCGCGACTACATTCCGCTGGAAGGCATCGGGCGCGAGGACGTGGAGAAGTTCCTCGCGCAGTGGAAGGCCTCGCACAAGATCATGCCCGGCAGCGATGGCCGTTCGCACATCGCGGTGGGCAAGGACGACTGGACGCTGCCGATCCCGCTGGTGCAGGGCAATGGCGGGTGGCACTTCGATCCGAAGGCGGGCGGCGAGGAGATGCGCGTGCGCCGCATCGGCCGCAACGAGCTCGACGCCATCCAGGCAGTGCAGGCCTATCGCGACGCACAGCTCGAATACGCCGAGCGCGACCACGACGGCGATGGCGTGCTCGAGTACGCGCAGCACATCCTCAGCAGCGACGGCCGGCACGATGGCCTGTACTGGCCCGACGACGGCAGCGGCGACGTGAGCCCGCTCGGGCCGCTGTTCGGTGACGAGCAGCCGCACGCCGACTACTACGGCTACCGCTATCGCATCCTCACTGCGCAGGGACCGTCCGCGCCCGGCGGTGCGCACGACTACAAGGTGGACGACCGGATGACGCGCGGCTTCGCGCTGGTCGCGTGGCCGGCGAAGTACGCCGACACCGGCGTGATGAGCTTCATGATCGGCCCGGACGGTCAGGTGTTCGAGAAGGACCTGGGCCCGAACGGGGAAGCCGCGGCGAAGGCGATGAAGGCCTTCGATCCGGATTCGAGCTGGAGCGAGGTGAGGCAGGATGCTGCGGCGGTGTCGGCGCCGTCACGATAGCCGGGCGACTACTTTCTTGCCGTCATTCCCGCGCAGGCGGGAATCCATCTGCCGGCGCGTCACGACCGACGAAGGATGAAGGTCGGGCGCATGCATGCCATCAAGAACTGGACACAGATTCCGCAGAAGAACGCAGACAGGACCCATGAATGGTATCGCGCGAATGCATTCCGTTCTGCCTCGCCCGCGTTCGATCAGCGTTGATCAGCGTTGATCAGCGTCCGGAGTGGCGGCGATCTACTTCACAAAGAACTGGACACCGATTTCGCAGAAAAACACAGACAAGGCGAATTGAGCGGACGCCGATTCACGCAACGTGACGCCGTTTCGCTCTATCCGCTTCCGTCTGCGTCTATCAGCGTCCAGATGGCGTTCACTGCATCGCACGTCCCGACCCTCACCCCAACCCCTCTCCCGGTGGGAGAGGGGCTTTACAGGCAGCGCTTACTTCAACGTGCGCTCGAACAGTTCGTAGATGCGGCGGTACTCGTCGTACCAGCTGTCCGAACGCGTGAAGCTGTGGCGTTCCAGCGGATACGGCGCGATCTCCCACTTGTCCTTGCGCAGTTCGATCAGGCGCTGCGTCAGCATCACCGAGTCCTTGAAGAACACGTTGTCGTCCATCATGCCGTGCGCGATCAGCAGGTTGTCCTGCAGCTTGTCGGCGTATTCGATCGGTGAGGATGCCTTGTACGCCTCGGGATCCAGCTCCGGCGTGTTGAGGATGTTGCTGGTGTACTCGTGGTTGTACTGCGACCAGTCCACCACCGGGCGCAGCGCCGCACCGGCCTTGAACGTGCCCGGCGAGCGGAACAGCGCCATGAACGTCATGAAGCCGCCGTAGCTGCCGCCGTAGATGCCGGCGCGGTCCCTGTCGCCCTGCTTGTTGGCGACCAGCCAGTCCAGGCCGTCCAGGTAATCCTCGAGTTCCGGATGGCCCATCTGGCGGTAGATCGCCGTGCGCCAGTCGCGGCCGTAGCCCTCGGATGCGCGGTAGTCCAGGTCGAGCACGACGTAGCCCTGCTGCACGAGCAGGTTGTGGAACATCTGCTCGCGGAAGTAGTTGGGATAGCGCTCCGACACGTTCTGCAGGTAGCCAGCGCCGTGCACGAACATCACGATGGGGTACTTGCGGCCCGGCTCGTAGTTCTTCGGCCCGTAGAACTTGCCCCACACCACGCCGGCGCCGTGCTTGCTCGGCACCTGCACGTACTCGGGCTGGATCCACTCGCGGCCCTTGAATTCGGGCTTGCGCGTGTCGGTGAGCTGGGTCGCGGCGCCGCCGCTGGCGCTCACCACCGACAGCTGCGGCGGCATGTAGCTGGACGAATGGCGCACCAGCACCTTGCTGCCGTCGGGCGACAGCGAGAAGTCCTCCACGCCGTCGAGCGAGGTCACCTCGCGCACGTCGCCGCCATTGCGGTCGACCGCGCAGACCTCGTAGTCGCCGGGCCACTTGCGGTTGCACGTGAAGAAGAACGTGCTGCCGTCGGGCGAAAGCTCCGGCGCGGAGACTTCCCACTTGCCGGACGTCAGCGCGCGCGACTTGCCGCCCTCGTTGAGGTACAGGTGCGAGTAGCCGCTGCGTTCGGACAGGAACCACAGCGCGCCTTCGCGCGTCCAGCCGAAATCATTGAAGCCCCAGTTGATCCACGCGTTGTCGGTGAGGCGGTCGCGCGCGACCAGCTTCGCGTTGGCCAGGTCGACGCTGGCGATCCAGCGATCCTTGTTGTCCACCGCGCGCACCAGCAGCGCAACGTTGCGGCCATCGTCGCTCCAGTGGATCGCCGGACCGTTGCCGTCGCCGTCGGTTTCGATGCGCACCGGACGGTTGCCCTTGAGCGGATCCTTCTTCGCCGCCTTGCGCATGGCCGCCAACGGATCGTCGGTGATGCCGGGCAGCGAATCGAACTTCAGCTCCGTCGCCTTGGCCGCGCCCACGTCCACCAGCCACAGCCTGTGCGGCAGCGGATCGTTGCGGCCCACGCGCGTGCGCACGTCCTCGAATTCCTCGTAGCCCGACTCGGTCACGTACTTGGGCATCTTGCCCGCCTGCCCCTCGTTGGCGCCCTTGGCAGTGGTGACCACCAGCAGCCATTTGCCGTCGGGCGACAGCGCGGTGTCGGCGATGGCGACGTCGTCGCCGAGGTAGGCCGGCGCTGGCGCTCGCGTAGTGTCGGCGCGGCGCCATTCCTCGTTCTGCGCACGCGCGCCGTCGCGCAGTTCCTTGTCCTTCTTCAGCGTGGAGATCATCGCCAGCTGGCGCTCGCGCAGGTCGTCGGGCTTCGGCGCCGCGGCCGGGTCCTTCTCGGCCTTGACGACGGCGGCTTCGCCCACGCCCTGGCCGGCGCGCCAGCGGAACCAGTCGTTGCCGCGGCGGAACACGAGGTTGCCGTCGCTGCTCCACTGCGGCAGCGCTTCATCCTCGCTGCTGCGCGTGACCTGGGTGAGCGCGCCGTTGCGCAGGTCGCGCACGAACAAGTCGCCGTTGCGCACGAAGGCCATGCGCTGGCGCGAGGCGTCCAGCACCGCGCGCGGTGCATCGAGGTCCGCGCGCGCCGCACCATCCAGCTTCACCGCGCTGCCGGCGCTCAGGCCCTGCTGCCAGGTGTCGCGGATCGACGCGCCTTCGCGCTTGAGCTGGTACTGCACGCGCTGGCTGTCCCACGCCCACCACGCCTGCTCGACCGGCGGACCGATCCAGTCCGGGTCGGCCATGGTCTGCGTGAGCGTGATCGGCGTCTGCGCGTGCGCATGGCCGAGTGCGGTGGCGAGTAGGGCGAGGGCGATGGGTCTGATGCGCATGATCGTTCGGCGGCTGGGTAATGAAGGAGAGGTCTGGCGGAAGCCGGTGACGAAGCGGCGCGGATCGCGCGTCGGCGCGCTGCATCGGCGGCGGGAAACCGTCGATTCGCGATGTTCCCTACCGCTTCCCCGTGCCCGCCATCCCCGGCAAACCTCCGCAGCCTACCAGTCGCGGGCTTTGCCCAATCGGGCCATGCGTCATGGTCGGGCGCGCCCGGTCTTCACATGTGGCGGCGCACAATGCCCGGTCAGCGCGGATAGCAACGGAGTCTTGCCGTGGATGCCCTGCTGTTGTCGCGGATCCAGTTCGGGTTCGTCATCTCGTTCCACATTCTGTTCCCCGCCTTCACCATCGGCTTGGCCAGCTGGCTGGCCTTCTGCGAATGGCGCTGGCTGCGCACGCGCGACACGCTGTGGCGCGACCTGTTCTTCTTCTGGACCAAGATCTTCGCCGTGTCGTTCGGCATGGGCGTGGTGTCGGGCATCGTGATGAGCTTCCAGTTCGGCACGAACTGGGCGACGCTCAGCGAGCAGGCCGGCAACATCCTCGGCCCGCTGCTCAGCTACGAGGTGCTGACCGCATTCTTCCTGGAGGCGACCTTCCTCGGCGTGATGCTGTTCGGCTGGGGCCGCGTGAGCGAGAAGCTGCATTTCCTCTCGACCTGCATGGTCGCGCTGGGCACGCTGATCTCCACGTTCTGGATCATCTCGGCCAACAGCTGGATGCAGACGCCGCAGGGCTACACCATCGTCGACGGCGTGTTCCATCCGGCCAGCTGGATGGACATCATCTTCAATCCGTCCTTCCCGGTGCGCCTGGCGCACATGGTGCTGGCGGCGTTCATCACCACCTGCTTCGTCATCGGCGGCGTCGGCGCGTCGTACCTGCTGCGCGGCGTGCACGTCGATGCCGGCAAACGGATGCTCAAGGCGGCGGTGCTGTTCGCGGCGATCACGGTGCCGACGCAGGTAGTCGTCGGCGACATCCACGGCCTGCAGGTCGCCAAGTACCAGCCGACCAAAGTCGCCGCGATGGAAGCGCACTGGGAACACAAGCCGCGTGGTGAGGGCGTGCCGTTCGTGGTGTTCGCGGTGCCGAACGAGGAGCAGGAACGCAACGACCTGGAAATCGCCATTCCGCATGCGGGCAGCGTGATCCTCACGCATTCGTGGGAAGGCGAGATCCAGTCGCTGAAGGACGTGCCGGCCAGTGAGCGTCCGCCGGTGAAGCCGGTGTTCTACGCCTTCCGCGTGATGCTCGCCGTCGGCACGCTGATGCTGCTGCTGTCGCTGGCGTCGCTGGTGCAGTGGTGGCGCGGGCGGCTGTACGGCTCGCGCGCCCTGCTGACCGGCTGGCGCTGGATGACGCTGGCGGGATTCGTGGCGATGCTCTCGGGCTGGTACGTCACCGAGATCGGCCGCCAGCCGTACGTCATCTACGGCCTGATGCGCACTGCCGACGCGGTGAGTCCCATCCTCGCCGCGGCCAGCGTGATGACGTCGCTGATCGTGTACGTCGTCGTGTACGCCATCGTGTTCGGTTCCGGCGTCTGGTACCTCACGCGCCTGGTGAAGAAGGGCCCGCTGCCGCACGAACCGCCGCAGCACACCGAAGGCGGCGAGAAGACGCCGGCGCGTCCGCTATCGGCCGCTGGAGAGAATCTGGAGGAGGGCGTCTGATGGACATGGCGACCGTACTGCCGGTGGTGTGGTTCGGCGTGATCGGCTTCGGCGTGCTGATGTACGTCGTGCTCGACGGCTTCGTGCTTGGCCTGGGCATCCTGGCGCCGTTCGCGGAGAACGAGCAGCAGCTCGACCACATGATGAACACCGCCGCGCCCATCTGGGATGGCAACGAGACCTGGCTGGTGCTGGGTGGCGCGGGTCTGCTGGCCGCGTTCCCGAAGGCGTATGCGGTGGTGCTGTCGGCGCTGTACCTGCCGGTACTGCTGATGCTGATCGCGCTGGTGTTCCGCGGTGTCGCGTTCGAGTTCCGCTTCAAGGCGCATCGCAGCAAGCCCGCGTGGGGCGCCGCCTTCGCGATCGGTTCGATGGTGTGCGCGTTCGCGCAGGGCGTGATCCTGGGCGCACTGGTGGAGGGCATGCCATTGCAGGACGGCAAGTACGTGGCCGGCGCGTTCGGCTGGTTCAGCCCGTTCTCGATGCTGACCGGCATCGCGGTGCTGTTCGGCTACGCGCTGCTCGGTTCGACCTGGCTGATCCTCAAGACCGAGGGCCGCATGCAGGAAATCGCGCGCAACCTCACCCGCCCGCTGGTGCTGGTGGTGGTCGCGTTCATGGGCCTGGTCAGCGCGTGGCTGCCGTTCCTCGACTCGCGGATCATGGCGCGCTGGTTCGAAGGAGCGAACTTCTGGTGGCTGGCGCCGGTACCGCTGCTGGCGCTGGTCAACGCGTTCGGGCTGTGGCGTGCGGCGATGCGCAAAGGGCGTGACGCGGCGCCGTTCGTGCTCACGCTGTGCTTCTTCGTGCTGGGCTTCGTCGGCCTGGTGCTGGGCATCTGGCCGCACATCGTGCCGCCGGGCCTGACCATCTGGGATGCGGCCTCGCCGCCGTCCTCGCAGGGATTCGTGCTGGTCGGGCTGATCATCCTGCTGCCCGCGATCCTGGGCTACACGTACTGGTCGTACAGCGTGTTCAAGGGCAAGGTCGCGGCCGACTCGGGCTATCACTGATGGCGTGCCGCGGTGAACGCGCCGCGGCGAACCGGAACCACGCTGGGCGCAGGCTGAAGCAGGGGCCGCGACGCGTTGCCGCATTTGCGTTCGCGGCGGGTATGCTGTCCGGGACTTTGCAGGCGCTGTCCCCCGCGCGCCGCTGCCCCGACCGATGCAAGCCTACGTATACAAGAGCCTCCGCAAGGCCGATACCTACGTCTACCTCGCCGCGCGCGACGACTTCGCGCGCCTGCCCGAACCGCTGCGCACGCAGCTGGGTTCGCTCCAGTTCGTCCTCGAGATGGCGCTCACGCCCGAACGCCGCCTGGCGCGCGAGGATGCCGCGGTGGTCCGCGAGAACCTCGCCGTCCGCGGCTTCCACCTGCAGTTTCCGCCCACCGTCGAGGACCCGATGAGGGAGGACTGGGGTACCGATGCCTGAGCCGACCGCTTCCCGCGCTCCGAATCCGCTGCCGTGGCGGCTGGGCGCCGTACTCGCGGGCGGTGTAGTGCTGGGGCTGCTGGGCGGCCTCGGTGGCGTGATCGCCGCCATCGCCGTCACCCTGGCGCAGCCGGTGTCCGCGCTTGCCGTGCGCGCCTGGCGCGACGGCGGCCTGCCGCCGCGTCGTGAGGCGCAGCGCGATCTCGCATCGCTGGCGATGTCCTGGGTCGGCGTGGTCGCCGTGATGGCCGCGGTCATCGCGTGGCCGCTGTCTTCGCTGCGCGAGACCGGCTCGCTCTCCGCAGCGCTGGGGCTGAGCGCCATGCTCGGCATCGTGTTGCTGGCGCTATGGCGCCTGTGGCCGCTGTGGCTGGGCCTGGAACGCGATGGCGGCCCGCTGCGCGAGCACTGGCACGCGCTGGGCGAACTGGAACTGGGCGCCTGGCGCGGGCTGGGCGTGGCGGCCATCGTGCTGGGCGTTGCCGTGGCGGCGCTCGCGCTTGCGTGGCCGGACCTGCTCGGCACCGGCGCGCGCTGGACGCTCGCCGCGGTGCTGGCCGTGGGCGCCCCGGCATTGCATGCGGTGCTGCAGATGGTGGAACCGGCCGACGCGCTGCCGGGCTTCGCGTTCGACGAGGTCGAGGACGAGGAAGAAGAACCCACCGCCTTGGTCGAAGGTGAGCCGCTCGCGCCGGCGCTGTACGCGGCTGCGCGGGCCGGCCGCGTCGAGCGTGCGCTGGAGCTGATCGAACTGGGCGCGGATGTCACCGCGCCGCCGCCGGCGGACGATCGCGACCAGCGCAGCCTGTCCGTGCTGGCCGCCGTGCTGCCTGACCTGCGCCTGTTGCGCGCGCTAATCGCCAACGGCATCGACCTCAACGCCACCCACGCCGGGATGACACCGCTGCTGGCCGCCACGCGCGACAGCTGGCACGGGCGCCCCGACGCGGTGATGACCCTGCTCGCCAACGGTGCCGACCCGCGCCTGACCGATGGCGAAGGCAACACGCCGCTGCACCATGCGGCACGCAGTTCGGACCCGGGCGTGGCCGCGTTGCTGCGCGATGCCGCGGCGGAGCTGGACCCGCTGAACCGCGACGGCCTTTCGCCGCTGGGCGTGGCCTGCGCGGTCGGCAACTGGCGCTTGGCCAAGTTCCTGCTGGAGCGCGGCGCGAAGCCGGAGCCGGCCGGCGGCCAGCCCGCGTTGCTGGCG
>NZ_DASRTS010000072.1:0-5554 GCF_035655815.1 Lysobacter sp. | reverse complement strand
TCCTCGGCAACGCAGGCTCAAACCTTGCCCGCCCAGGTGTCACGCAGCGTGACGCTGCGGTTGAACACCGGCCGGTCGGGGCGATGGTCGTAGCGGTCGGTGACGAAATAGCCGGTGCGCTCGAACTGGAACGAAGTCTCCGGCGCGGCTTCGGCCGCCGCCGGCTCGACATAACCCTGCACGGTGCGGCGCGACTCGGGGTTCAGGTAATCCTGGTAGCTCTTGCCGCCTTCGTCGTTGTCCGGGTCCGGCACGGTGAACAGGCGGTCGTACAGACGGATTTCCGCGGGCACCGCGTGGCGTGCGCTGACCCAGTGGATCGTGCCCTTGATCTTGCGGTCCGCGCCGGCCATGCCGGGGCGCGATTCGGGATCGAGCGTGCCGCGGATCCCGACCACGCGATCGCCGTCCTTGACCACCTCGTCGCAGCGGAAGATGCCCGCGCCGCGCAGGCGCACTTCGCCGCCCGGGATCAGGCGCTTGAAGCCCTTCGGCGGCACTTCCTCGAAGTCCTCGCGCTCGATCCACAACTCGCTGGAGAACGGCACGGTGCGGGTGCCTGCGCTCTCGTCCTTCGGATGGTTCGGGAACGTCAGCGATTCCTCATGCGAGGAAGGCAGGTTGGTGATGACCAGCTTCAGCGGATCGACCACCGCCATGCGGCGCGGCGCGGCGGCGTCCAGGTCGTCGCGCAGCGCGCCTTCCAGGATGGAGATGTCCAGCAGCGAGTTCTGCTTGCTGATGCCCACACGATCGACCATCAGGCGCAACGCCGACGGCGTATAGCCGCGGCGGCGGATGCCCTGCAGGGTCGGCATGCGCGGATCGTCCCAGCCGTCGACCAGACCTTCGTTGACCATCGCCAGCAGCTTGCGCTTGCTCATGACCAGGTAGTTGAAGTTCAGGCGCGAGAACTCGATCTGGCGCGGCTTGCTGGCTTCGTTGGGAAAGCCCTTGGCCAGCAGCGGCGCGAGCAGTTCCGGCGAATTGGTCAGGTCCACCTTGTCCACGCACCAGTCGTACAGCGGACGATGGTCCTCGAATTCCAGCGTGCACAGCGAGTGCGTGATGCCCTCGACCGCGTCGCTGAGCGAATGCGCGAAGTCGTACATCGGGTAGATCGGCCATTCGCGGCCGGTGTTCTGGTGCTCGACGTGCTTGATGCGGTACAGCGCGGGATCGCGCAGGTTCATGTTGCCGCTGGCCATGTCGATCTTCGCGCGCAGCGTGTGCGTGCCGTCCGGGAACTCGCCGGCGCGCATGCGGCGGAACAGGTCGAGGTTTTCCTCGACGCTGCGATCGCGCCAGGGCGAATTGCGGCCCGGCTCGGTCAGCGTGCCGCGGTACTCGCGGATCTGTTCCGGCGTGAGGTCGCAGACGAACGCGTCGCCCTGCCGGATCAGCTTCTCGCCGGCCAGGTACAGCACCTCGAAGTAGTCCGAGGCGTGGCGCAGGTCGTGCCATTCGAAACCCAGCCAGCGCACGTCGTCCTGGATCGCGCGGACGTACTCCGGGTCTTCCTTGATCGGATTGGTGTCGTCCAGGCGCAGGTTGCAGTCGCCGCCGAATTCCGCGGCGATGCCGAAGTCCAGGCAGATCGCCTTGGCGTGGCCGATGTGCAGGTACCCGTTGGGCTCGGGCGGGAAGCGCGTGCGGATGGCGTGGTGCTTGCCGCTGGCCAGGTCCTCGCGAACGATCTGCCGGATGAAGTCCTGCTTGCCGGAGGCGGCGGACTCGGCTGGCGGGGTGGAAGCGGGAACGGCGGGGCGTGGCGTGGCGGACATTCGCGGCGAACGTGGAAGGTAAGACCGTCAAGTTTAGCCGCTGCCGCCTGTCGCCGCCGTTTTAACGTTCACGGGGCGTATGCTGGCCGCAGGCCCGGATCCGAAGCCTCCCGGATGAAAGTCGTCTACGAAGCCGCCAACCTGATCGACGCCCACCTGGTGCGCCACGCGCTGGAAGCGCAGGAGATTCCCGTGTTCCTGAAGGGCGAAGCCCTGCTGGGCGGCATGGGCGAACTGCCGTTGTTCGGCACCATCCTGGTGTGCGTGCCCGACGTCGTCTGGCCCGAGGCCTCCGCCATCGTTGCCTCGCTGCCACTGAACGAACCGCCGGCGGAGGACGCGGGCGACGAGACGGCTGCCGAGGGGCCGGGCTGGCTGCCGGCCTAAGGCCCGTAAAACAGCGCCGCCGTAAGAGCGAGTTGCTCGCGATCTACTGCCAAAGGTCGCCAGCAAGCTGGCTCCTGCGTTGAACGGCTAGCCTGCCTGCTGCACATGGCACTGGTATCGTGCCTGCCCCCGTATCGTGCTGGCCTCCGCAATGCAGTCCTTCGATTCGTTGATCCGCACCGTCGCGGATTTTCCCAAGCCCGGCGTGACCTTCCGCGACGTGACCCCGCTGCTGGCCGATGCCGGCGGCTTCGCGCGCTGCATCGACGCGCTGGCCGAGCCGTGGCAGGGCAGTCAGGTGCAGGCGGTGTGCGGGATCGAATCGCGTGGCTTCATCTTTGGCGCGGCGCTGGCGCAGAAGCTGCACGCCGGCTTCGTACCGCTGCGCAAGCCGGGCAAGCTGCCGCCGCCGCTGGTCGAGGTGGCCTACGCGCTGGAGTACGGCACCGATCGTCTGCAGGCCCGCAACGACGCGCTGCGTCCGGGCGAACGCACGCTGATCGTCGATGACGTGCTGGCCACGGGCGGCACGCTGGCCGCTGCCGGGGAACTGGTACGCAGGCTCGGCGCGGACCTGGTCGGCGCCAGCGTGCTGATCGAACTGAATGCGCTGGGTGGCCGCTCACGCTGGGCAGCGGATGTGCCGCTGCACGCGCTGCTGCATTACTGAGGCACGCCGGGCTGGCCGGCGCTGAAGCGCCGACCATCAGTGGCCGCTGGTTTACGCGCTGACCGGATGCGTGGCTTCGGCGACCGCGCTCGGCGGTCGCAGCAACTGCTCGGGCAGCTTGCGGAACTCGGCCGCGAGTTGCTGGAGGAAGTTGCCCATCGCCGAACTGCGACGCCACACCATCGCGATCTGCCGATGCGGCGGCTGGCCGCGGAAGCTGAGCAGGTGGATGTCGGGCGAGGACGGTACCGGCGGTTGCACGGCCAAGGCCGGCAACAGGGTGATGCCCACACCTGCGGCCACCATCTGGCGCAGCGTCTCCAGGCTGGTGGCGCGGAAGCCGTCGCGTTCGTCGGCACCGGCCATATGGCACACGTCCAGCGCCTGGTCGCGCAGGCAATGGCCTTCCTCGAGCAGCAGCAGGTGCTGGTTGTCCAGGTCGTGCAGATCCAGCGAATCCTGCCGGGCCAACGGATGTTGTTGCGGGACGGCCAGCAGGAATGGCTCGTCGAACAGCACTTCCACGTGCAGCTGGTCGTCGTGGATCGGTAGTGCCAGCAGGCCCGCATCCAGGCGACCGTCGCGCAGCCGTTGCAGGATCTGGTCGGTCTTCTCTTCGATCAGCAGCAGCTCCAGGCGCGGAAAGCGCTGACGCAGGCGCGGCACCACGTGCGGTAATAGGTAGGGCCCCAGCGTGGGAAACAGGCCCAGCCGCACCGTTCCGGCTTCCGGATCCTGGCTGCGCCGGGCGATTTCCGCCATCTGTTCGACGTCGGCGATGACCTTGCGCGCGCGCTCGGCGACCTCGCGGCCGACGGGCGTCAGCATCACGCGTCGCGGTGCGCGTTCGACCAGCGCCACGCCCAGTTCGTCTTCGAGCTTCTTGATCTGGGTCGACAGCGTCGGCTGGCTGACGAAGCTGGCCGCGGCCGCCCGGCCGAAATGCTTGTGATCGGCCAGGGCCACCAGGTATTTGAGATCGCGCAGGTTCAATGGTGGTGCCTCCACGATGGTTGCGCCGGGCGCCGCATTCCGGCTGTAGCAGCGTGCGCCCCTCGCTGGATCTTAGACGCCTTCAACCGTCATCCCCGCGAAAGCGGGGATCCAGCGCCTTTGGCCCTCAAGTCACTGGATTCCCGCTTTCGCGGGAATGACGGGAGAGAACAGAAGTCCTTGCTTGCCTACGCCGCCGCCGCCGTCGAAACCTGCGCCGGAGCGCTGGTGCGGATGAGGTGGTCGAACGCGCTCAGCGCGGCTTTCGATCCCTCGCCCATGGCGATCACGATCTGCTTGTACGGCACCGTCGTCGCGTCGCCCGCGGCGAACACTCCCGGCACCGACGTGCGGCCGTGCGCGTCGACCTCGATCTCGCCGCGCGGCGACAGCGCGATCGCGCCCTTGAGCCATTCGGTGTTCGGCAGCAGGCCGATCTGCACGAAGATGCCTTCCAGATCGATGCGGTGCGTATCGCCACCGACGCGATCCTTGTAGACCAGGCCGGTGACCTTCTGGCCATCGCCGATCACCTCGGTGGTCTGACCGCTGACGATCACCTTCACGTTCGGCAGGCTGCGCAGCTTGCGCTGCAGCACCTCGTCGGCGCGCAGCTGGCTGTCGAACTCGATCAGCGTGACGTGCGCGACGATGCCGGCCAGGTCGATCGCGGCCTCGACGCCCGAGTTGCCGCCGCCGATCACCGCCACGCGCTTGCCCTTGAACAGCGGGCCGTCGCAGTGCGGGCAATAGGCCACGCCCTTGTTGCGATACTGATCCTCGCCCGGCACGTTCATCTGGCGCCAGCGCGCACCGGTCGACAGCACCACCGTCTTCGACTTCAGCGACGCGCCGTTTTCCAGCTGCACTTCGATCAGGCCGCCCGGTTCCTTCGCCGGGATCAGCTTGCTCGCGCGCTGCAGGTTCATGATGTCGACGTCGTACTCGCGCACGTGCTGCTCCAGCGCGCTGGCGAGCTTGGGGCCTTCGGTGTAGGTGACCGAGATGAAGTTCTCGATGGCCATGGTGTCCAGCACCTGGCCGCCGAAGCGCTCGGCGGCGACGCCGGTGCGAATGCCCTTGCGCGCGGCGTAGATCGCCGCCGCGGCTCCGGCCGGGCCACCGCCGACCACCAGCACGTCGAAGGCGTCGCGGGCGGTCAGCTTCTCGGCGTCGCGGGCGGCGGCGCCGGTGTCGATCTTGGCGAGGATCTCTTCCACGCCCATGCGGCCCTGGCCGAAGACTTCGCCGTTGAGGTAGATGCTCGGCACCGACATGATCTGGCGCGCCTCGACCTCATCCTGGAACAGCGCGCCGTCGATGGCGACGTGACGGATGTTCGGGTTGAGCACGGCCATCAGGTTCAGCGCCTGGACCACGTCCGGGCAGTTCTGGCAGGACAGCGAGAAGTAGGTTTCGAACTCGAAGGTGCCCTCGATGCCCTTGACCTGCTCGATCACGTCCGCGTCGAGCTTGGAGGGGTGGCCGCCTACCTGCAGCAGGGCCAGCACCAGCGAGGTGAATTCGTGGCCCATGGGGATACCGGCGAAGCGCAGGCCGATGTCCGCACCGGGGCGGTTCAGCGAGAACGACGGTTTGCGCGCATCGCTGCCGTCGGTCTTCAGGGTGATCTTGTCGGTCAGGCCGACGATGTCTTGCAGCAGGCCCAGCAGCTCGCGGGATTTGTCGCTGTCATCGAGGGACGCGACGATCTCGAACG
>NZ_DASRTS010000071.1:0-48498 GCF_035655815.1 Lysobacter sp. | reverse complement strand
CAAGGAGGCACGGATGCCGACTTGCGGGGCGCCGACTCCTCTGCCGGTCGTGGGATTGCTTCGTCGGGGAAGACCCTTTCTTTTGGTTACTTTTCTTTGGGTCAGCAAAGAAAAGTGACCCGGCCGGCTTTAGACGGACGGAAGCTTTGGATGTTCCGCTTCTCACGGGTGACTGGTAAAGCGTGAAAAGTCCCTGGATTCCCGCCTTCGCGGGAATGACGAGCAAAAGCAACGGCAGACGAGCAGAAGCAACGGCGGATGGCGTCGCCTTCGCTGGACTGGCGAACCAGCCAAGCGCCGCCCTCTCAATGCACCCTGTCCATCATCCGCTGATTGCCGATCAACCTCGCCCACCGCGACCCCACATCCGTCCAGCACACATACGCCGCCTCCCCCGCGATCCGAAGCAGCATGCGCGGCCCCAGCTGCAGGCGCGGTTCCGCCGCACACAGCTCCGCATCGAATCCCAGCTGCCTCGCGAACAGCGCACAGCGCGCCAGGTGATAACGGCTGCTGAGTAGCGTTACCCGGGAACGCATGCCCTCGCCCAGCAGCGTGCGCGCGTTGCGCAGGTTCTGCAGCGTGTCGCGCGACTGCGCTTCCAGGCGCAGCGGCGCGTCCACCGCGAGGCCGCGTTCGAACAGGCCTTGTCGCGCCAGTTCGGCCTCGCTCGGCTCGCCCTCGGCGCCGCCGCCCAGCAGCACCACGCTGACCGGTGGGCGTTGCCGCCACAGCGTCGCGGCGCGGTCCAGGCGCGCCTGGAAATCCCGGTCGATCCGCCCTTGCGGCGAATGCTTGCCGAACAGCAGCACGCATTCCCCGTGCGCCGGTTCGCATGGCGCACGTCGCGCGATGCGCAGCACGTGCAGGAAATAGCCCAGGTACACCATGCCGGCGGTGAGCACGCACACCGCTGCGGTCACCGCCAGCGAATGCAGCACGTCTCGGTCGCCGAACAGGGCCAGTCGGTGGGCGGTACGGCTGGTCATGCGACGGGCGCGAAACGCGGCGAAAAGGGCGTTCATCTTACGCCGACGCGGGCATATCGGCCGCTGGCTATACTCGCCGCCTTGTCTGCAAGAGAGTTGCGCGTGCCGTCTCCAACCCGTTCACCCGGCGCCCCTCTGGCACCGATGCCGCCGCTGGCGGTACGTGCCTACACCGCGACCACGGCGCTGGGTCGCGGACGCGACGCCCAGGCGGCGGCGCTGCGCGAGTCGCGCAGCGGATTGCGACGCAACGACTTCGGCCGCGAGCGCCTAGACTGCTGGATCGGCCGCGTCGACGGCCTGGAAGACCTGTCCCTGCCGGCGACGCTGGCGCAGTGGGATTCGCGAAACCATCGCCTCGCGTGGCTGGCCCTGCAGCAGGACGGGATGCGCGAGGCCATCGATGCGGCCATCGCACGCCACGGCGCCGAGCGTGTGGCCGTGGTGATGGGAACGTCGACCTCCAGCATCGGCAGCACCGAGGAGGCCTACGCGGCGCTCGAGGATGGACGCATGGCGGACGCGGCTGCGCGGCACACCGTGCATACGCCGCATGCGCTCGGCGAGTTCGTGCAGCACGCCACCGGCCTGCGCGGCCCGGCGATTACGGTCGCCACCGCGTGCTCGTCCAGCGCGAAGGTGTTCGCACAGGCGGCCCGGCTCATTTCCGCCGGACTCGCGGATGCCGCGCTGGTCGGCGGCGTGGACACCCTATGCGGCAGCGTGCTGTTCGGCTTCAACTCGCTGCAGCTGGTCGCCGTCGAGCCCTGCCGTCCGTTCGATGCGGACCGCACCGGCTTGTCGCTCGGCGAGGCTGGCGGTTTCGCACTGCTCGAACGCGCCGGTGTGGACGAAGACGGCCTGCAACTGCGCGGCTACGGCGAATCCAGCGACGCACACCACATGTCCGCGCCGCATCCGCAGGGACTCGGTGCGACGCTCGCCATGCGCGATGCGCTGTCGCGCGCCGGCATCGACGCGATCGAGGTCGGTTATCTCAACCTGCACGGCACCGCCACGCCGGCCAACGACTCGGTCGAGGCGGCCGCGGTCGCGGCGCTGTTTCCCGATTCGCTGCACGCCAGTTCCACCAAGGGCTGGACCGGGCACACGCTGGGCGCGGCCGGCATCGTCGAATCGGTGATCGCATTGCTCGCGCTGGAAAGCGGCGAACTGCCCGGCACGCTCAACAGCCGCACGCCCGATCCCGCCTGCGGACCGCAGATCCGCTTCGCGCCGCAGCGCGCCGATATCCGTTATGCGATGAACAATTCGTTCGGGTTCGGCGGGAACAACTGTTCGCTGGTGTTCGGTCGCGCATGAGTGTTCTGGCAGCGCGCATCGAAGGCATCGGTTTCTGGACGCGTGGACTGCCGTCGTGGACGGCCGCCCGCGAGCACGCGCTGACCGGCGCGAGCCCGGCCGAGGCCGCGACGAAACCCTCTCCGTCCCTGCTGCCGGCGAACGAGCGTCGCCGCGCACCGGAAACCGTCGCTGTGGCGCTGGAAGTGGCGATGGCCGCCTGCGAGGCGGCGCGCCGCGATCCGGCCTCGCTGCCGTCGGTGTTCGCCTCGACGCACGGCGAACTGGCGATCACCGACTACATGTGCGCGACGCTGGCGCAGGAACCGCGTTCGCTTTCGCCGATCCGCTTCCACAACTCCGTGCATAACGCCGCCGCCGGCTACTGGACCATCGGCACCGGCGCGATGCAGCCGGCCAATGCGATCAGCGCGCACGAGGCGAGCTTCGCGCAGGGCCTGATCGAAGCGCTGGCGCAACTGGCCTACGGCAGCGAAGCGGTGCTGCTGGTCGCCTACGACGGACAGGCCGTCGGGCCGCTGGCGCAGGTGGCGCCCAGCGAAGGGCTGCTCGGCGGTGCACTGGTATTGGCCAGCGAAGGCGAAGGTATTTCGCTGCGCGCACGCCTGGTTCCGAAGGATGCGTCCGGCGATGTGCGCAATGGCCCGCTGTCGCAATGGGCCGCCGCCAACGCGATGGCCCCGATGCTGCCCCTGTTCGACGTGCTGGCGCGTGGCGAAGGCGAAGTGCGCCTGCCCGCCGGCCCGGCGCACGACCTGATCGTGGAGGTGACCCGTGACTGACAACGCCGCGCGCTCCGGCGCCCCGCATCTGTCCCGCGACGACCTGGTCGTCGTGATCCCGGCGCTCAACGAAGCGCTGCGCATCCGCGAGGTGGTACAGGGCGCGCTCGCCGAATGCCCGCGCGTGCTGCTGGTGGACGATGGATCCGATGACGGCACCGCGCAGTGCGTCGCCGACCTGCCGGTGACCGTGCTGCGCCACGAGCAGCGCATGGGCAAGGGCGCCAGCCTGCGCGACGGTTTCGCCAAAGCGCTGGCGATGGGCGCGCGCGCCATCGTCACCATGGACGGCGACGGCCAGCACCTGGCCAGCGACATCCCGCGCCTGCTCGCCGCAGCCAACCGCTATCCGCACCACATCGTCATCGGCGCGCGCCTGCGCCGGCGTTCGCAGCAACCGCTGTACCGCCGCCTGGCCAACGAATTCGCCGACTGGGGCATCGCCTGGGGCACGGGCTACCAGCTCGCCGACAGCCAGAGCGGCCAGCGCCTTTATCCCGCCGCGGTCGCCGCTCTCACCGACGTGCCCGGCGAGGACTTCGTGTTCGAAGCGCAGATCCTGATTTCCGCCGCGCAGCAGCTGGGCACGCGCTGCGTCTCGGTGCCGATCGAGTCGCGTTACAAGTGCGTGCACATGGACGAGGAATTCCGTCCCAGCCATTTCAAGCCGCTGCGTGACTTCAGCCGCATCACCTCGCATGTCGTCGCTGGCGTGCTGCGGCGCGGTGGGCTCATCGAAATGCTCGGTCGGATCCGCGCGAATCCGGCGTTGATCGACGATCCCAGTGGCGAATTCGCGCCGCCGATGGAGCCGGTACAGACGCGGGTACCGTGAGGGAAACGGGCAGCTAGCCTGGGGTTTGCGTTTGCTCGTCATCACGGCGAAAGCCGGGATCCATTTGCCGTTGATCTAGCTCGTCGCTCTAGCTCGTCGCTCTTGCTCGTCGCTCTTGCTCGTCATTCCCGCGAAGGCGGGAATCCAGGGACTTTTCACGCTTTGCCGGATGTCTCTCTGCGGCGATGCTGTCAGCCGTCGCTCTTGGTCCAGACGAAAGCCGCGACCCATCGTTTTGCTGTTGAACCACCATGCGGCCGAAGGGCAGCGCACAGGACGTTCGCTGCTGAGCGGAGGAGGCGTGGAGTGAGGGCGATGCGTGCTTGTGAGCCACTGGTTCGCGCATCGTCCGAACGCCCGTGCCGCAAGTGCGGGCCACGTGGCCAAAGGCCACGTCCGGCTCGCGAAGGCACAGACTCCCTGGCAGATCGTGGGATTGCTTCGTCGGGGCGGCCTGCTTCTTTGGTTACGTTTGACCGAAGGGAATCCAGTCGGACTTTGGGTCAGCAAAGAAAAGTGACCCGGCCGGCTTTAGACGGACGGAAGCTGTGGCTCTCGTTGTTCAAGCAGACAGGGAAAGCGTGAAAAGTCCCTGGATCCCCGCCTGCGCGGGGATGACGAGCAAAAACAACGGCAAACGATCGGCCACCTGCAATCTGTAGGGAAAGCGTGAAAAGTCCCTGGATGCCCGCCTTCGCGGGGATGACGAGCGAGGGCAACGACCGGATCCTGCTTTCGCGGGGATGACGAGCAAGAGCAAAAGCGCACGAGCGGAAGCAACGGCAAACTGGATCCCGGCTTTCGCCGCGATACGAGCAAGTGCACTGGCGCAACAGCAGCGCGCGGCGATTCTTACGCGTGCCTCGTCTCAGTTCACCGGCTGCGGCGTCTGCACAGGTGGCGTTTGCGCCGGAGGGGCCTGCACGCCCGCCGGCGGGTCGGGCACGTAGATCGCGATGCCGTGCGCGTACTTCTTGCTCGGCGAGATGTTCACGCCGATGCCGCCGGAGCTGAAGCTGCCGCCACGGTAGCCACCGTAGCTACCGCCACCCACGCCGACGCCCACGCTGCTGCCGCCGTAACTGTTCTCGGTGCCGACGAACAGCACACCGTTGGCGCCCAGCTTGGCCGCTTCCATGCGCAGGTTGGCGATGACGTCGTCCATCTTGTTCTGCTCGCCGTAGGTGAAGCTGCCGCTGGCGGTCTGCAGGCGCGCGATTTCCTCGAACCCGCCCGGCGGCGGCGTGTAGTAGACGCGTACCTGCGAGGGGTCGATCGGCGTACGCGGCGTGCCGGTCACCAGCTGCGAGGTCGAGGAACAGCCGGCCAGCACGGCCAGCACCGGAGCGAGGAGCAGGAGCGTGATGCGGCGCATGGCGGCGCCTCCTGTTGGGCGATGCGGCGATCCTACGCCAGGGCGCGTATCCGGACGGCGAACCCGCCGCCGTTCATTCAGCTCATGCCGCCGTCGATGCCGATGACCTGGCCGTTGATGTAACCGGCCGCGTCTGAACACAGGAATCCGATCAGCGCGGCGACCTCCTCCGGCCGGCCGGCGCGTCCCGCCGGCACCAGTTGCTTGATCGCCTCGGAACTGAACGCCGACTCGGCCATCCGGCCCTCGACCACGCCCGGCGCGACCACGTTGCAGGTGATGCCGCGGCTGCCCATCTCGCGGGCCAGCGACTTGGTGGCGCCGTGCAGGGCCGCCTTCGCCGCGGCGTAGTTGGCCTGGCCGCGGTTGCCCAGTACCGCCGACACCGACGATACGCTGACCACGCGGCCCCAGCGCGTGCGCGCCATCGGCAGCAGCAGGGGCTGGGTGACGTGGAAGAAGCCGTGTAGCGAGACGTCGATGACGCGTTTCCACTTCGCCTCGCTCATGCCGGCCATGGGGCCGTCGTCGTGCACGCCGGCATTGTTGACCACGATCTGCACGGGACCGGCCAGGAGGAGTTCGGCCATCGCCGCCTGTGTCGCCTCTGCGTCTGCAACGTCGAAAGCCACCGCAGTCGCGCGCCCGCCCGATTCGCGGATCTGCGCCACCACGTCCTGCGCGCGATCCAGGTTGCGGTTGGCGTGCACGATGATCTCGCAGCCGTCGGCCGCAAGACGCCTGCACACCGCGCTGCCGATGTCGCCGCTGCCACCGGTGACGAGGGCGCGGCGGGTTTGGCTGGAACTCATGCGGATGGCTCTCCGGGCATCGAATGCAGGACGGCGGCGCGGCCCTGCGCCAGCACGTCGCCCTGGTGGGTGATAAGGAAACGGTACTGGCTGCTGGTCGCGTCGGCCATCAGGCACCGCGCTTCGACTTCCAGCGCGCCGGGCAGGTCGTCGATGCGGTCCACGTGCAGTTCCACGCCGCGCAACGCGACCAGCATGCCGGGCTTCACGCCGGCGCCCGCGCCTTCGGCGAGCAGGCCGCCGTGCACCGCCATCGCCTGCGCACCGTACTCGCACAGGTGGACGGCGTGCAGCCGGCCGCGATGACGCAACGGATGCGCCGGGTCGCGATGGTTGTACGCGCGCAGCCGGACGCCCTGCGCATCCCACGCCAGCACCTCGTCCCACAGGCACATCGCGCCCTGATGCGGCACCAGCGCGAGGATGCGCTCACGCGACAGCATCGCCGTGCTCCTTCACCGGCGCGCGCACGATCAGCAGCGCGAGCACGAAGTTGAATGCCACGCCCAGCGCGACCGTGCCGCCGATGGCGCGCAGCACCGGAATGCTGGACGCGGCCAGCAACGCGAACACCAGCAGCGTGGTCAGGCTGCACACGATCACCGCGTGCAACGTGCGCAGCTGCTCGGCACGATCGTCGCCGGCGTGGTCGAAGAACAGCGCGTAGTCCAGCCCGAGGCCCGCAGCCAGGATCAGCGACACCAGGTGGAACAGGTTGAGCTCCACGCCCAGGCCGCGCAGCACGGCGAGGATGAGCAGCGTGGTCAGCGCCATCGGTGCCAGCACGCGCAGCACGCGACGCGGCGAGCGCAGCGCCAGCCACACCGCGCCGGCCAGCAGCACCGCGGCCAGGGCGAGCGCCCACAGCACGCGCTCGCGGTATTCGGCCACCAGCGATTCGGACGCCTGCTTCAGGTCGAGCAGTTGCGCGCCGTTGGCTTGCGCGACACGCGCCACCGCATCCGGATCGCGCAGGCCGCTCAGCGCGACCAGCGCGGTCGCATGGTCTTCGCGCTCGAGCAGCAGCCCCTGCACGCTCGCAGCCAGTGGCGTGCCGGACAACGCCTGCGGCGTCAGCGGCGTCGCGGTGCGTGCGCGCGACACGTCGGCGATGAAGTCCTCGAAGGCATCGTCGTTGAACGGCCCTCCGGCCATCGCCGCATGCAGTTCATGGCGCAACGCCTCGTCGCTGGGCAGTCGCGATCGCCGCCCGCGCTGCGTCTTCGCGCTGGGGAGGTAACGTGCAGCGAGATCGAAGCCGCCGAGATCGCCGTCGCGCCGCAGTTCGCGCAGCGCCGGCAGCAGGCGCTCGGAAGCCTGCAGCGCGGCTTCGGCGTCGCGGCCCTGCACCGCGATCACGTAGCGCACGTCCGGCGCGCCGAGTTCGGTGCGCAGCTGCGTGTCGCGCGCCAGCGCGGCCGGCGGCACCGGCGTGAGCCGCGCCAGATCGTTCTGCCAGAACGCACCGGGCGCGAAGACCACCACCGCCAGCGCGAGTGCCGTCAATGCGAGCGCGCCGGGCACGTGCAGGCGCGGCCAGCGCGCCAGCGCCGACCAGCAGTGCGCCAGCCACTTCGAATCCGCGGCGTCGCGCGGCGCGGGATCGATCAGGCCCGGCAGCACGAAGCGCGTGGCCAGCGCCGCGGTGGCGAGTCCCACCACCGTGAACACCGCCAGTTGCTGCAGGCCATCGACGCCCGACACCAGGAAGGTCGCGTAGGCGATGCAGGTGGATGCGACACCGGTGCCGAGCGTCGGCCACAGCGCGCGCGCACTGGCCCAGGGCGACACGCCGGCGCGCTGGTGGCTGAACAGATGGATCGGATAGTCCTGCACCACGCCGATCAGGGTGAAGCCGAACGCGACGGTGATGCCGTGCACGCCGTCGAAGGCGAGCGCCACCGCTCCCAGGCCCGCGAGTCCCGCGCTCGCCAGCGGCAGGCCGCCGAGCAGCGGCGCCTTCCAGCTGCGATAGGCCACCCACAGCAGCAGCACGAACACCAGCGAATCCAGCGTGCCGATCAGGCTGGCCTCGCGCGCGGTGCGCGTGCCGATCTCCACCGAGAACGCACCGGGGCCGGTGACATCCAGGCGCGTGCGGGTGTCGCCGCGCACGGCGGCGAACGCGGCGTGGATCGCGTCCATCGCCGCCTGCTGACCTTCCGGATCGAATCCGGCCGAGTGCGTTTCCGCCGCGAGCAGCGCCTCGCGTCCGGCGCGATCGAACCACACGCCGTGCAGCCGTTGCGGCGCATTCGCCGGCTGCCAGGCTTCGGCCAGCTTCAACGTTTCCAGCGTGGGATCGGACGGCAGCAGCGGCTCGATCAGTGCCGCGGCGGGCGACCCCAGGTCCTGCACGCGCGCATCGAGTTCGCCGCGCAGGAACGCCGCATCCAGGCGCTGCGAGTCCAGCGTCGGCGACAGCAGGTAGCGGTACGGACGCAGTGCGGGCGGAATCGCATCCAGGCCCAGGTCGGCCCCGTTGGCGACCAGCTTGAACGGCGCGGCGCCGCCGCCGCGCGGAGCGGCGAGCAGGCGTTCGCGTAGCGCCTGCGACTGTGCGGCCAGGGTTTCCGCCGATTCGCCGGACAACGCCAGAAGCAGCAGGCGCGAACCGGGGCCTTCGCCGAGCTCGTCGATCAGCAGCTTCTGCGCCGGCGTCTGCGGCGCGGGCATGAACTTGCGCAGGTCGCCGCTGAGCTGCACGCGCGGCGCGACCAGAACCGCGAGCAATCCCAGCACCGCCAGCCACAGCAGCGCGAGGGCGAGACGCCGGGTCGCGCTCATCGGGTCGCGTCGTCGTGGCACAGCGCGGTCAGCGCGGCGAGGTCGGTCGCGCTGGCGGCCTTCTGCGCAGCGCCTGCCAGCAAGGTGCGTTGGATGTCACCCTGCGCGGCCGGGTGCGCTTCGATGCAGCGCAGCTCGGCGCCACGGCCGAACAGCACGATCTCGCGCAGGCGCTTGTGCAGCGCGGCGTCCTTCGGCGTCATCGTCAGCACCCAGCGCTGGCGGCTGCCTTCTGTCTGCAGTTGGTAATGCTGCTGCAGTGAGGCGACGTCGCCGGCCAGCAACGCGCCGAAGCTGTTTTGCAGGCCTGCCAGCTCCGGCGCGCGCGACAGCGCGAAACGGCGCGGCGCCTGCCCGGCGCGTTCGATCACCGCCTCGCCTGCGCGCAGCGTCGTCTTCTCCACGTACGGTGCGCGCACCTGGCGCACCAGCGTGTCGTCGTCGGGACGGCCGTACTCGCCACTGAGGCGCAGCGGGTTCTTCAGCAGCTTCGAACCGCGCACCTCGACGAACGGCGTGCTCGACGGCGCCGGCCGCGCGATGCGCGACAGGATCCACTCCGCCTCGACGCGCTCCTCAGCCGGGGCGGCCCACGGCGTCGCGCTGGCCAGCAGCAGCACCGGCAACAGCCGGATCGCCCGAAGCCGCATTGTCGGCAAACGGGAGCGCGCTCCCGGAGTGTTGCGCTGCTGCATCGTCGCCATGCCAGAAATCGTAGAAGTTGAACCAGTTGAAGGGCGCGCGATGCACGTGGTGCTGCAGCCGCGCCGCGTAGCGCCGCACCAGCTGCGTCACCGCGTCCACGCGCTGTCGGCGCGGGATGTCGATGCGCTCGCCGAATTCCTCGAACACCAGCTCGTAGCGGTTGCCGCCGCGATACAGGCCGAAGGCCAGCACCACCGGCACCTTCAGCGTGGACGCCAGCAGCCACTGCCCGATCGGGAACGGCGCCTCGCTGCCCAGCAGCGGCGCACGCACCGAAGCATCGCCGGGTTCGACGCGATCGACGAGCAATGCGACCAGCTCGCCGCGCGACAGGGCCTCCTGGATCGCCAGCACGATCGACACGCCGTCCTGCCCCGCGTCGATCACGTCGGCCGCCAGGCGCGGATTGAGCGCATCGAGCAGTCGCGTGATCGCCGGGTTGTGGGCGATGTCGAGCACCACGCGCACGCGCAGGTGCGGGCGGGTCAGCACCAGCACGCGCAAGGCATCGAAACTGCCCAGGTGCGAGCCGAAGATCAGCACGCCCTCGCCGCGATCCACGCGCGCGGCCAGCGTTTCCAGCCCGCTGGTGCGGATGTCGAAGCGGTCCAGCTGCCCGCTGAGCAGGAACACGCGATCCAGGATGGTCGCAGCGAAGGTGTGAATGTGGCGCGCGACGTCCCACAAGGTCGGCGCGTGGTCGAGCACGCGCGACAGGTATTCCTTCGACGCGCGGCGCTCCGGCGCGCGCATGACAAGGAAGTACAGCGTGATCGGATACAGGCAGGCGCGCGCGAGCGGACGGCCGCCGTAGCGGGCGATGCTGCGGATCACCCACAGCGCGAACAGTCCGCCGCCCTCGGGGCGCTGCTTCCAGTGCGTCTTCATGCCGCGTCCCGTGCGCCGGCGACCACTTCGCCCGCGGCCAGCAGCGTATCGCCGCGCAGCACGCGGAAGCGCCAGCGCGGTGCGGCGCCGTCGAGTTCGACATGCGCTTCTTCCCCAGGCAACAACGGCTGCAGGAACTTCACCTGCGGCAGGCGCAGCCCGGTCAGCGGCCCATGCGCGGCCTCGACCGCCTCGACCACGTGCTCCAGCAGCACCACGCCGGGCACCAGCGGGCGCCCCGGGAAGTGTCCCGGCAGGCAGGGGTGGTCGATGGGAATCGCGAAGGACATGCGGGGCGGCGGCTGCGCACGATGGGCGCTCAGGATAAGCCACCGGCCCGGGCGCCGCGCCGGCCCGGCCTGATCAGTCGAACAGACTCCGCCAGAATCGCGGTCCCAGCGCCGCCATCTGGCGGACGAAGTCGAAGAAGTGCCGGTACGGGCGGTGCGGGAACAGGTAACGGCGCAGCGCGTACTCGCCGACGAAGAAGCCACCGAGCACGCCGTAATTGAGCAGGTTGGCGAACAGCGACCACTCCTCCTGGCCGATGGTCACGGCCGGGGTGTAGCCCAGCCGCACCAGCACGCCGTCGGGCTCGGCAATCAGCGCCAGCACGCCGTTGGCCACCGCCAGCCCGGTCAGCAGCCAGGCCCACATCGCGGTCAGCCGGCGCGAATAGCGGTACAGCGCGGGAGGCAGCTGCGCGGGTTCGCAGCGCTCCATGCCCGCGACGATGCGCGTGATCAGCGGCTCGCGCGGCGCGCGCAGGCTGCGCCCGAACATCCACGCCACGAAGCCGACGAACAGCATCGGCGGCGCCAGCAGCAGCATCTGCGCGTACGGCGTCTGCGCGATCCAGGCCAGCCCGGCGGCGGTCGCGGCCATCACCGCCCACGCCCAGGCCTGGCCCTGCATCAGCGGGCCGACCAGGCACAGCGCGACCAGGTCTGCCATCGCCAGCGACGCGGATACGCCGCCGCCGTCGATGCTGGCCCAGTGCGCCAGCAGCGGGTAGGCGACGGCCAGGACGATGGCCGGCAGGGCCCGCAGGACGACGGTGTTCATGACGCTTGGGCCGCCGGTCAGGCGGCGCGGCGCTGCTCGATATGCGCGGCCAGCGCGCGCAGCGAGGCGAAGATGCGGCGGTTCTCGTCGCTGTCGGAGCGAAGCTGGAAGCCGTACTTGCCGGAGATCGCCAGCGCCAGTTCCAGCGCGTCGATCGAGTCCAAGCCCAGCCCCTCGCCGAACAGCGGCGCCTCCGGATCGATCTGCGCCGGCGCCACGTCCTCGAGGTTCAGGCTGGAGACCAGCAGCTCGGCCAGCTCGCGTTCGACGGGGCTTTGTTCAGACATCACGGGTTCCAGGGGCGTTTCGAGGCACGCAACGATCCGGCATCGGACGGCGCGGCGCAACCGTCGGCGATGACGGCGCCGGGAAGCGGAAAAACCCGGCCTTGCGGGTCAGACCGGACGGAGCCGCATGTCGGCGTTCCCTTATGATGCGCGCCATGACTGAATCCGCGCCTCAGACCGGCCACGGCAGCCCCGCGCCGGCCGCCCACCCGACCCCGCCCGCTCCCGAATCCCACACCCTGCAGGTCGACGTGCTGGTCATCGGCGGCGGTCCGGCCGGCACCACCGCGGCCACCCTGCTGGCCCGCCAGGGCTGGAAGGTGCTGCTGCTGGAGAAGGACGCGCACCCGCGCTTCCACATCGGCGAATCGCTGCTGCCGATGAACCTGCCGATCCTGGAACGCCTGGGCGTGCTGGAGCAGGTGAAGGCCATCGGCACGTTCAAGCCCGGCGCGGAGTTCCCCATCGTCAACGACGACGGCACGCCGGCCGACGTGAACCACTACAACACCTTCCGATTCGAGCGTGCGCTGAACCCGCAGTTCGGCTACGCCTACCAGGTCAAGCGCGAGGAGTACGACCAGCTGCTGTTCCGCCATGCGCAGGCCAACGGCGTGGATGCGCGTGAGCGGCACAAGGTCGAGCGCGTGGAGTTCGGCGCCGATGGCCGTCCTGCACGCGTGCATGCCCGCGACGCGGACGGCGTGGCGTTCACCGCGCAGCCGCGCTACATCGTCGACGCCAGCGGCCGCGACACGTTCTTCGGCAACCAGCTCAAGCTGAAGAAGAAGAACGCGCTGCACCAGTCGGCGGCGATCTTCAGCCACTTCACCGGCGTGGAGCGCCGTGCCGGCGACGACGCGGGCAACATCACCGTGCAGCGCTTCGAGCACGGCTGGATGTGGCTGATCCCGCTGCGCGACGGCGTGATGAGCGTGGGTGCGGTGTGCTTCCCCGAATACCTGAAGACGCGCCGCGGCGACAACGAAGCGTTCCTGATGAAGACGCTGATGTCCGAGCCGCAGGTCGCCGCGCGCATGCAGGGCGCGCAACGCGTGGCGCCGGTGCACGTGACGGGCAACTACTCCTACACCTGCACGCAGATGACCGGGCCGGGCTGGGTGATGGTCGGCGACGCGTACGCGTTCGTCGATCCGGTGTTCTCGTCGGGCGTGTACCTGGGCATGAACAGCGCCGAGCAGGCCGCGCAGGTGGTGGACGGCGCCTTGCGCGATCCCTCGCGCGAAACCGCGCTGCAGCAGCAGATGGTCACGCGCCTGAAGCGCGGCCTGAAGCACTTCCAGTGGTTCATTTACCGCTTCACCACACCGGTGATGCGACACCTGTTCAATCATCCGCGCAACGTGTGGCAGGTGGAGCAGGCTGTGATCTCGATGCTGGCCGGCGATGTGTTCGACAACCAGGCGGTGCTGCGCCGGCTGCGGCTGTTTCGCTTCATCTACACGATGACCGCGCTGAGCATGGCGCCGCAGGCGCTGGCCGGCTGGCTGCGCCGGCGTCGCCAGGTCGCGGTGGACGTCGGCCTGCACGGCAACGCCGACACGCTGCAGCCGGGTCCGGAGACGCCGCGGTGAGTGCAGTGCAGCCCATCGCGATGCCCATCCCGCGCTGGTCGGTGGATTACGTACACGGCACGCCGGCGGCCGCACTGACTGCGCCGGATACGCTGGCGGTGATCGGTTTCGGTGCGGCCGCTCCCGTGAGCGACGATCCGCGTTACCTGCGCGTGGCGCTGGAGCCGCACGGCGACGCGCCGCTGGAAGTGTGGCGCGGCAGCGGCCCCGTGCGCCGCGGCCGTGAAGGCGAGGTCGCCTGGTCTGAAGATGGCGCCCTGATGTTTGGTGCGATCGAACTGGACGAACCGGAAGTGGCGCCTGGTCGCAGCGACATCGAGGCCGCCGCCGACCGTGTGTATCGCCGCCTGCTTTCGTTCGTGCAGGAACGCGGCTACCCGCATCTGCTGCGCGTGTGGAATTATCTGGACGGCATCACGCTGGGTGAAGGCGACGAAGAACGCTATCGCCAGTTCTGCGTGGGCCGCGCGCGCGGGCTGGGCTTCGTCGACACACAGCACCTGCCGGCCGCCACCGCCATCGGCCGCGTCGACGGTGCGCGCCGCCTGCAGGTGTACTGGCTGGCCTCGCGCATGCCGGGCACGCCGCTGGAGAACCCGCGCCAGATCAGCGCGTATCGCTACCCGCGCCAGTACGGGCCGCAGCCGCCGAGTTTCGCGCGCGCGATGCTGCCGCCGGTCGAAGGCGAGATGCCGCTGATGATTTCCGGCACGGCCGCCATCGTCGGCCACGAATCGCAGCACGCGGACTCTGTGGTGACGCAGCTGGACGAGACGCTGGCGAACTTCGACAGCCTGCTTACTGCGGCGCGTGCGCGCTGGCCATCGCTGCCGGCGCAGTTCGGCCCGACCTCGCACCTGAAGGTGTACGTGCGCCACGTGGACGAGATGGATGCCGTTGCGCGCGCGCTCGACGCGCGGCTGGGCCCGGACGTCCCGCGCGTGCTGCTGCACGCGGCCGTATGCCGGCGCGAGCTGCGCGTGGAAATCGACGGCGTGCACGCCTGAGCCGGCGGCCCCCGCGTGACGCGTTGGCTGTTCGCAGCGCGTCTGTCCGCGGCACGGCACCAGCCATCCGCCTGCTCGCGACATCGCGGGCGCCCGGACCGGCTTTCACCGCCCGAAAACCGCGCCCGGCGCACGCCAGGCTGCGTTTCGTCGGGCCGTGCTGTTCCTTTGGCGCCGTGGCCCCTAATCTGAACACGTCCGTCCACCCCGGTCGTCACAAGGAGCCAAACGCCATGGGTCTCATCAGCCTGCTCTGGGGCATCGTCGCCATGATCTGGATGGTGATCGCGCTGATCCCGCTGCTGGGTTGGGGCAACTGGTTGCTGATTCCGTTCGCCGCCGTCGGCGCCATCATCGCGGCCATCGGAATCGCGTTCACCAGTCCGGGCAACCGCGGCCGCGCCAAGACGGGGCTGATCCTCAACGGCATCGTCATCGTGGTCGGCATCGTGCGCCTGGGCATCGGCGGCGGCCTGATCTGACGCCGCGTCGTTGACGCCGCCATCACGCACCGCGCGTGCGTGCATGGCCGCTTTTTCCGTCTGAATACGTGGCGCCGCGCATGCTGCGGTGCGGGCTTGTCGCGCGCGTAGAAGCGGGCGCACACTCGATCCGGGCTGAAGGGGGGAGCCCGCCTTTGCATCCCCACGGTCGATGATTTCGCGATGACGCATCGCGGGGGTGTTCCGTCACCTTCAGATCGGGACTTGACCCATGAAAAGGATTGGATCCGCGCTTTGGTTGTCAGGTTTGGCGCTTGGGCTGTGCTGCACCGCCCATGCCGCCGACGCTCAGTCCGCAACGCATGAAGTGACCTACGCAGGCATCAAGGTTGGCGTCGACGCCGAGACCGGCCGCCTGCGTCCGCTGACCGCCACCGAGAGCCGCGCACTCGACCAGGCGCTCACGCAGGGCCAGCAGCCCAGGATCGCACCGGCGATGGCGAAGACCTTCCAGGCTCCGCGCGATGCGGCGGCCGCTCGCGCGACGGTGCGCAAGAACGCACACGGCGGCGTGTCGGTGAAGGTGCCCGAATCGCAGATGACCTCGGTGGTCGCGCATCGCGATGCATCCGGACAGCTGGTGATCGAACACGACGATGGCGACGCGCACAACGCGCCTGCCCACGGACTGGAGGAGCGCTGATCATGAAGAAGCGACTCCTTGCCTGCGCGCTGGCCCTGTCCGGCGCATTCGCCTTCGCCAACGCCGATGCCGCGCAGCTGGTGCTGCTCAACGGCGATGCCGGCACCGGCCTGGGCCTCGACGATCCCACGCCGGCCACGCCGGTCGGCCTCAACCCCGGCACCACGGTCGGCCAGCAGCGCCAGATCGTGTACCGCTTCGCGATGGACCTGTGGGGCGCGGTGCTCAAGAGCGACGTACCGATCAAGGTCGGCGCGTCGTTCCAGCGGCTCAACTGCACCGCGACCGGTGCGACGCTCGGTTCGGCCGGCGCCAACTGGATCGACCGCGACTTCCCGAACGCGCCGCGTCCGGGCATCTGGTACAGCGCGGCGCTCGCCGATTCGCTGGCCGGCGTCGATTTGGACCCGGTGCCGGACGATCCGGCCGACATCGTGTCGCGCTTCAACGGCGACCTGGGCAAGCCCGACTGCCTGGCCGGCACCACCTGGTACTACGGCCTGGACGGCAAGACGCCCGCCGGCGGCATCAACTTCCTCAACGTGGTGATGCACGAGATCGGGCACGGCCTGGGTTTCCAGGGCTTCCTCGACAAGTCCACCGGCCAGTTCGGCGATTTCGACGGCACCGGTCCGCGCTCGGATGCGTACACGCAGAACGCGTTCGACAACGTGGTCGGCATCGGCTTCAACGATCCGGCCAGCACGCCGGCGCAGCGCGCCGAAGCGATGCGCACGGCCGGACGCCTGGTGTGGTCGGGCACACGCGTGAAGAACGAGGCGGCGCTGGTGCTGGACAACCGCCAGTACTTCACCGTCACCTCGCCGGCGGCCATCGCCGGACGCTATCTGTACGGCACCGCGAGCTTCGGTCCGGTCGCCACCCCGGCCAACTTCACCGGTTCGGTCGTGCTGGGCGTGGATGAGGCCAACCCGGCCGGCCCCACGACCGGCGATGCGTGCACGCCGCTGACCAACGCCGCGGCGGTAGCCGGCAAGATCGTGCTGGTCGATCGCGGCACCTGCGGTTTCACGGTGAAGGCGGCGAACGTGCAGGCCGCGGGCGGCATCGCGATGGTGGTGGCGGACAACGTCGCCGGCTCGCCTCCGCCGGACCTGGGCGGCACCGATCCGAACATCACCATCCCGGCAATCCGCATCACCCTGGCCGACGGCAACACCTTCAAGGCCAACCTGCCGGTGGGCGTGACGTTCGAGGTCGATCCGGTGCTGCTGCAGGGTGCCGACGACACCGGCCGCGTGCGGCTATACGCACCTGCGGTGGTCGCGCCGGGTTCGACGTTCTCGCACTACGACACGGCGCTGTCGCCGAACGCGCTGATGGAGCCGTTCGACACGCCGACCGTGCAGGCGCAGTACAACGTCGACCTGACGCCGGCGCTGTACCGCGACATGGGCTGGAAGGTGAACACCGGCGATGCGCGCATCGGCAAGTGCAACACCACGGTGGACGTGCTGGAGACCGGCGGCTTCATCGTCGGCGCCAACGTGCAGGCCTGGAACAACCTGTGCAAGACCTCGAGCAAGAACCCGGGCAAGTACGTGCAGTGCATGGTGGACCTGCAGCAGCGCCTGCGCAGCGCGAAGCTGATCCATCCGTTGCAGGGCGCGGCGATCCTGCTGTGCACCGCGACGAACCTGAAGTAAGCCGACACGCATCGACGTTGTCCAAGCCGGCGCCGCGAGGCGCCGGCTTTCTTTTTCCTTGACCTACGGCAAGGCATCGACGCATGCCGGCTGGCACGGTCGTTTCCTTCACGCGACGCTTCACGAAATATTTCCACGGCCTCACGGCTCATACCGGTTCGGCATGAGCGCATGACGCACCCGCCTTTCCGTTCCCGGCGACATGGCGGCGACAGTCGCGCCGTGCCGCCGGTCGTCCGGAGGCCGCCCCTCCCCTCCCAGGAATCCACCCATGTCCCAGCTCCGAACGCGAAGGTCGCCCTTGCCCGTCCTTGCCGGAAGCGCGCTGGCGTGTGCCCTGGCCGGACCCGTGCACGCGCAGTCCACACCGCCGACGGTGGAGGAGCTGGCGCGCCGCCTGCAGGCCATCGAGCAGCGCCTGGGCACCGCGCGACCGGGCGACACCTCCACTGCCGATGCCAACGGCCTGGCCGACCTCGACCAGCGCCTGCGCGTGATCGAACGCCGCCTCGAGCTGCAGGAAGAAGAAGCGCAGGTCAGGGCGGCCAGCACGCCGGTGGTCAGCCTCAGCGCCAGCAAGGGCCTGTCGGTGAAGTCGCCGCCGCCGGGCGACGTCGAGGTGAAGTTCCGCGGACTGCTGCAGGCAGACGGCCGCTTCTACATCGACGACGACGCGGTCCCGCAGAACGACACCTTCCTGTGGCGCCGCGCGCAGCTCACGCTGGAAGGCAGCTGGGGCCCGCTGCTCGCGTTCCGCATCACACCGGAACTCGCCGGCGACAGCGTGACGCTGCTGGACGCGTGGGCGGACCTGCGCTTCGACCCGCGCGCCACGCTGCGCATCGGCAAGACCAAGAGCCCGGTTGGTCTGGAACGCCTGCAGAGCAGCGGTTCGCTGGAGATGGTCGAACTCGCGTTTCCCAGCGAACTGGCGCCCGGTCGCGAGATCGGCGTGCAGTTGCAGGGCGAATTCGCGCAGTCGGCGGTCAACTACGTGTTCGGCGTGTACAACGGAACCGCGGACGGCCGCGACGCAGCCACGACCAACCCGGACAACAACTTTGAAATCGGCGCGCGCGTGTTCGTCGAGCCGTGGAAGAACGGCGGCGGCGCACTGTCGGGCCTGGGTTTCGGCATCGCCGGCAGCACCGGCGACAAGGAAGGCACCGGCAACAATTTCCTGCCGCGCTATCGCACGCCGGGGCAGGTGCAGTTCTTCAACTACCGCAGCGCGGTGGCGGCCGATGGCGAGCACACCCGCTGGTCGCCGCAGGCGTACTGGTACCGCAATGCGTTCGGCCTGCTGGGCGAATACATCAGCTCACGCCAGGAAGTGCTGCTTCCCACCACCGGTGCGCGCGAAGCGCTCGACCATCGCGCCTGGCAGCTCACCGCAGGATGGGTCATCACCGGCGAGGACGCGAGCTACCGCGGCGTCGCGCGGCCTAACCATCCTTTTACGGTCGGCAGTGCAGGCTGGGGTGCGTGGGAACTGGTCGCGAGGTACGGCGAGCTCGACATCGACGACGACGCCTTTCCGGTGTTCGCCGACCCCAATGCGGTCGCGCGCAACGCGCAGGCGTGGGGACTGGGCGTGAACTGGTACCTCACCAGCAACTTCAAGCTGGTCGCCAACTACACGCAGACGCAGTTCGATGGCGGCGCGGCCGCCGGCGCCGACCGTGAAGACGAGAAGGCCTTCTTCACCCGCGCGCAGTTCTCCTTCTGATTCTTTCATCCGACTCCCAGGGAAGTGCCATGAACCGACTCTTCCGCAACGCGTTGCTCGCCATGTCGCTGGCGCTGGCCAGCGGTGCCGCATTGGCCAAGGACGTGCAGCTGCTCAATGTGTCCTACGACCCCACGCGTGAGTTCTACGCCGAGGTCAACCAGAAGTTCGCCGCCCAGTGGAAACAGCAGACCGGCGAGACGCTCAACATCCGCGCCTCGCACGGCGGCTCCGGCAAGCAGGCTCGCGCGGTGATCGACGGCCTGGAAGCCGACGTGGTCACGCTGGCGCTGGCTGCGGACATCGATGCGATCGCCACCAACGGCAAGCTGCTTCCCGCCGACTGGCAGAAGCGGCTGCCGCATAACAGCTCGCCGTACACCTCGACCATCGTGTTCCTGGTGCGCAAGGGCAATCCGAAGCAGATCCGCGACTGGGCGGACCTGGTGAAGCCAGGCGTTGGCGTGATCACGCCCAATCCCAAGACGTCGGGCGGCGCGCGCTGGAACTACCTCGCCGCATGGGCCTGGGCTTCGCAGGAATACCGCGATGGCAACAAGGTGGTGGATTACCTGACGCGGCTGTTCAAGAACGTGCCGGTGCTGGATACCGGCGCGCGCGGCGCCACCACCACCTTCGTGGAGCGCGGCATCGGCGACGTGCTGATCGCGTGGGAAAACGAAGCGCTGCTGACGCTGGCCGACGCCGACACGCGCAGCAAGTTCGACATCGTCGTGCCCAGCCTGAGCATCAAGGCCGAGCCGCCGGTGGCGTGGGTGGACAAGAACGTAGACCGCCACGGCACGCGCAAGGCCGCCGAGGCCTACCTGCGCTTCCTCTACACGCCAGAAGGCCAGCGCCTGGCCGCCAGGCACGGCTATCGCCCGGCCGAACCCGACAAGGTGCCGGCCGCGGAACTGTCGCGCTTCCCGCAGGTGAAGCAGGTGACCATCGACAGCGCGTTCGGCGGATGGAAGAAGGCACAGGCGGACCACTTCGCTGACGGCGGCTTCTTCGACCGGATCTATCGGCCGCGGTGATGGAGCGGGAATTGGGAGTCGGGTGTCGGATGTCGGGTGTCGGGTGTCGGGTGTCGGGTGTCGGGTGTCGGGAAGATGTTCGGCGTTCGCTTTTGAGCCGTCATTCCCGCGAAGGCGGGAATCCATCCGTCCGACGTGATCCCGGCCTTCGTCAGCAGTGAGGTTTGCAAGCGTGGATTCCCGCCTTCGCGGGAATGACAGCTAGAGCAAGCGCGAACGCAACAGCAACAACAGCCACAACAACAGCCACAACAACAGCGGCAGCAACAGCCACAACAACAACAACAGCAACAGCAACAGCCACAGCCACAGCAGCCACAGCAACAAGCGCACCAAAGCCCCGCCCACGACCACGCAACGCCGACCCAAAGCGAATGTCCACCCTCACCCTTCCACTCACCGCACGCCGTGGCCGCCGTCCACTTCCCGGCCTGGGGCTCAGCCTGGGCCTGGGCCTCGCCTGGCTGAGCGTCGTGGTGCTGTTGCCGCTCGCCGCGCTGGCGATCCGAGCGGCGGGACTCGGCACGGAAGGCTGGCTGCGTGCGATCCAGGACCCGCGGGTGCAGGCCTCGCTCAAGCTCAGCTTCACCGCATCGCTGGTGGCCGCGCTGATCGCCTCGCTGGCGGGCGCGCTGGTGGCGTGGGTCGTGGTGCGTTACCGCTTCCCCGGGCGGCGCCTGCTGGATGCGCTGGTCGACCTGCCGTTCGCGCTGCCGACCGCCGTGGCCGGCATCGCGTTGACGGCGATCTACTCGTCCAACGGTTGGGTCGGTCAGTGGACCGAGCCGCTCGGCTTGAAGATCGCCTACACGCCCATCGGCATCACCATCGCGCTGATCTTCATCGGCCTGCCGTTCGCCGTGCGCACTGTGCAGCCGGTGCTGGAGGCACTGGGACGCGAGCAGGAGGAAGCCGCGGCGTCGCTTGGCGCGTCGCGGATCACCACGCTGCGCCGCGTGGTCCTGCCGGAACTCCTGCCCGCGCTGCTCACGGGTTTCTCGCTGGCGTTCGCGCGTGCGCTGGGCGAGTACGGTTCGGTGATCTTCATCGCCGGCAACCTGCCCTACAAAACCGAGATCGCACCGCTGTTGATCACCATCCGGCTGGAGGAATACGACTACGCCGGTGCCATCGCGATCGCCGCGCTCCTGCTGGCGGCCTCATTCGTCTGCCTGCTGGCGATCAACGCCATTCCCTCGCTGTTCGCGCATGAGCGCAGGAGTGCGAAGCGTGATGCGTGATCGACTGACGATACGTCCACTTGCAGACATGCGTCTGCAGTGCCGCTGGAGCAGACCATGAGCGCCCGCGACGACCTGCAGGAACCCGCATGGCTGCGATGGCTGCTGATCGGCGCGGCGGTGCTGGTGATGGCCGCGCTGGTATTGCTGCCGCTGCTGATGGTGCTGGGCGCCGCGTTCGGCAAGGGCTTTGGCGTGTGGCTGGATTCGCTGCGCCAGCCCGACGCCGTCGCCGCGCTCAAGCTCACGCTGTTCACCGTCGCGATCGTGGTGCCGGTCAACGCGGTGTTCGGCATGTTCACCGCGTGGGCGGTGACGCGCTTCGAGTTCCGCGGCAAGCACCTGCTGCTGTCGCTGATCGACCTGCCGTTCGCCGTGTCGCCGGTCGTCGCCGGCCTGTGCCTGGTGCTGCTGTTCGGTTCCAGCGGCTGGTTCGCCGCGCTGCTGCAGCACTACGACATCAAGATCCTGTTCGCGCGTCCCGGCATCGTGCTGGCGACGCTGTTCATCACCTTCCCGTTCGTGGTGCGCGAGCTGATCCCGCTGATGCAGCAGCAGGGTGCGGACGAGGAACTCGCCGCGCGCTCGCTGGGCGCGGGCGCCTGGACCATGTTCCGCCGCGTGACGCTGCCCAACATCAAGTGGGGCCTGCTGTACGGCGTGCTGCTGTGCTCGGCGCGCGCGATGGGCGAATTCGGCGCGGTGTCGGTGGTGTCGGGCCATATCCGCGGGCTGACCAACACGCTGCCGCTTCACATCGAGATCCTCTACAACGAGTTCGACAGCACCGGCGCGTTCGCCGCGGCCTCGCTGCTGAGCGGCCTGGCCATCATCACCCTGATCCTGAAATTCTGGCTGGAGGCACGCCATGGCGACGCCCTTGCGAAATCCCACCGTCGACATTGACCCCTCCACCACGATCGGCTCTCCCGGCACCGGCTGGCGTTCCGGCCGCAGCGACGCCGTGAGGGCGGCGCAGTCGACCGCGTCCACCGGGTCTGTCACCCTCGCCGGACACGCCGCGTCCGCGCGGCCGAACACCCGGAGTGGCATGGACCTGCACCTGCGCCAGCTCAGCAAGCGGTACTCCGGCGTCGCCGCGCTCGACGGCGTGGACCTGGACGTCGAAGCTGGCGAGCTGGTCGCGCTGCTCGGCCCATCGGGATCGGGCAAGACCACGCTGCTGCGCGTGATCGCGGGCCTGTTGCATCCCGACGCGGGACAGGTGCTGTTCGGCAGGGACGACGCGACGCGACTGAGCCTGCGCGAACGCAACGTCGGTTTCGTATTCCAGCATTACGCGCTGTTCAAGCACATGACGGTGGCCGAGAACATCGCCTTCGGCCTGCGCAGCCGTCCACGCAACCGGCGGCCGGACAAGGCGACCATCGCCCGGCGCGTCGACGAGCTGCTGGGCCTGATCCAGCTGCCGGACTTCGGCAGGCGGTATCCGGAACAGCTGTCCGGCGGGCAGAAGCAGCGCGTCGCGCTGGCGCGGGCGCTGGCCATCGATCCGACCGTGCTGCTGCTGGACGAACCGTTCGGCGCGCTCGACGCGAAGGTGCGCGTGGAACTGCGCCGCTGGCTGCGGCAGCTGCACGAGCGCACCGGCCAGACGACGCTGTTCGTCACCCACGACCAGGAAGAAGCGCTGGAACTGGCCGATCGCATCGTCGTGCTACGCGAGGGCCGCATCGAGCAGGTCGGCACGCCGGACCAGATCTACAGCGAGCCCGCGTCCGCGTACGTGTTCGACTTCATCGGCCGTGCCAACGTACTGGGCGGCCATGTGGACCAGGGGCGGTTCCGCATTGCCGGCCACGGCTTGGCATTGCCCACCGACGGCGTGCCGGACGGCCCCGCACGGCTGTACGCGCGCCCCCACGATCTGGCCCCCTGCGAGGCCGACGAATGCGTCAGCGCGCAGGTGGTCGCGGCGCACCGCCTGGCCGACCGCATCACCCTGGAACTGGCCGTGCAGGGGCAGTCACGCCCGCTCGAACTCGACTTCGTCGCGTCTCCGGGCGTCACCACGCCGGAGCCCGGCAGCGTGCTGGGCCTGAAGCCGCTGCGCTATCGCGTGTACGCCGCCCCGTGACGCCTTGCAGGAGCCAGCTTGCTGGCGACCGGCTTTCCATGGTGCTTGGTCGCCAGCAAGCTGGCTCCTACAACGGGGACGCGGCAGATCTGGTGCGGGTCGCGCCCGACCTGCGGCGTACAATGTCGCGCCATGAGCAGCTACCCCCACGCACGTCCGCGGCGGATGCGCCGCGATGAGTTCTCGCGCCGGCTGATGCGCGAGTCGGTCCTCACCACCAACGACCTCATCTACCCGGTCTTCGTGCACGAACGCGACGGCCGTGAAGCGGTCGCGTCGATGCCGGGCGTGGAGCGCCTGTCGATCGACGAACTGCTGCGCGTGGCCGAAACCTGCGTCGAACTGCGCGTGCCGGCGATCACCCTGTTCGGCGTGCCCGACGTCGCCGGCAAGACCGCCGACGGCGGGATCGCCTGGCGCGAGGACGGCATCGTGCAGCGCGCGGTGCGTGCGCTGAAGCAACGCTTCCCGGAGCTGGGCGTCATCACCGACGTCGCGCTCGATCCGTACACCACGCACGGCCAGGATGGGCTGATCGACGACACCGGCTACATCCTCAACGACCAGACGGTCGAAGCGCTGGTGAAGCAGGCGGTCTCGCACGCCCAGGCCGGCGCCGACGTGGTCGCGCCCAGCGACATGATGGACGGTCGCATCCACGCGATCCGTGTCGCGCTGGAAGACGCCGGACTGGTCAACACGCGCATCCTGGCCTACAGCGCCAAGTACGCCAGCGCCTACTACGGCCCGTTCCGCAGCGCGGTCGGCTCGGCCGCGGCGCTGGGCAAGGGCAACAAGTACACCTACCAGATGGACCCGGCCAATTCCGACGAAGCGCTGCACGAAGTCGCGCTGGACCTGGAGGAAGGCGCCGACATGGTGATGGTGAAGCCGGGCATGCCGTACCTGGACATCGTGCGCCGCGTGAAGGACGAGTTCCGCGTGCCGACCTACGTGTACCAGGTGAGCGGCGAGTACGCGATGCTGAAGGCCGCCGCGCAGAACGGCTGGCTGGACGAGCGCATGACCGCGATGGAAGCGCTGCTGGCGTTCAAGCGCGCGGGCGCCGACGGCGTGCTGACCTACTACGCGCTGGACGCGGCGCGCTGGCTGCGCGAGGGCGCGTGAGCGTGACCGGCGCAGCGAAGACGTCCTCGGCCACGCTGCGCCGCGCACGCGCGGACGACGCGGCGGAGCTCGCGCGCCTGTCCGGACAACTCGGCTATCCGCAGGACGCGACGGTGTTCGCGTCGCGGTTGCGTCGCCTGCTGGTGTCGGCCGACCACCCGGTGATCGTCGCCACCGACGACGACCGCTCGCTGCTGGGCTTCATCGCGCTCGAGAACCGGCTGATGCTGGAGCTGGGCGAGCGTGTGGAGATCGTCGGTCTGGTCGTCGATGAAGGCGCGCGTCGTCGCGGTATCGGCCAGGCGCTGGTCCACGCGGCCGAGGACTGGGCGCGCGAGATCGGCGTGGCCGAAGTGATGGTGCGTTCGAACATCGCACGCGCGCAGTCGCATCCGTTCTACGAAGACGCGGGCTTCACCCGCACCAAGACCCAGCACGTCTACCGCAAGCGGCTGTAGCGCACATCGGCGCTAGCGGCCGGTTTCCAGAACGCAATTGGCGGGCACCATGGACAGGATCGTGATCATCACCGGCGGTGGCCGCGGCATCGGTGCGGCGACCGCGCGACTGGCCGCGAAGGCAGAGTATCGCGTGTGCATCGCATACCGTGAGCGACGCGATTCGGCGGACGAGGTCGTCGCGCAGATCGAACGCGATGGCGGCGAAGCCATCGCCGTGCAGGCGGACGTCGGCCGCGAGGCGGACGTGCTGCGACTGTTCGACGAGGTGGATCGCCGTTTCGGCGAGCTCACCGCGCTCGTCAACAACGCCGGCATCCTGGAACGGCAGATGCGCGTGGACGCGATGGATGCCGAACGGCTGGCGCGCGTGTTCAACGCCAACGTAGTCGGCAGCTTCCTGTGCGCACGCGAAGCCGTGCGACGCATGTCCACGCGCTACGGCGGCCACGGCGGTGCCATCGTCAACGTCTCGTCGGTCGCCTCGCGGCTCGGCTCGCCGAACGAGTACGTCGACTACGCCGCCTCCAAGGCCGCCGTCGATACGTTCACGCTGGGTCTGGCCAGGGAAGTCGCCAGCGAAGGCATCCGCGTCAACGCCGTGCGCCCCGGCTCCATCCACACCGAGATCCACGCCAGCGGCGGGGAACCCGATCGCGTCGAGCGCGTCAAGGCCCGCATCCCGATGCAGCGCGGCGGCGAAGCGGACGAGATCGCCCGCGCGATCGTATGGCTGCTGTCGGACGAAGCGTCCTACATGACCGGCAGCCTGGTCGACGTGTCGGGCGGGTTGTGAGTTGCAGCTCGGCAAGGCCGGCGGCAACCGTCTGGGCTGCTCCGGACCCACGATCGACACGGAAGTTCCTGCACGCCTCAGTTCAGTATTCAGGTTAAATTTCGGTTAGCTCCGGATACTGCACGCCACCGGAGCCGACCACGCTTCCCCCGAGCCGGCCCGGATCCAGAATCAATAACGAGGCTGAGACCTTATGAAGCGTTCCCTGCTTGCCCTGACCCTTCTTGCCGCCGCTCCGTTCGCCGCTTCGGCCGCCGACGGCGTGTCCTACAACTACGTCGAAGCCGGCTATGCCGCCGACAGCGTCAGCGACGGCCCCGACGCCGACGGCTGGGCGATCAACGGTTCGGCCGCCATCGCGCCGAACTTCCACATCTTCGGCGGCTACATCGGCCAGGAAACTGACGACTTCGACATCCTGCCGGGCGCACGCATCAACGGCATCGACGTCGACCGCTGGAACGTCGGTATCGGCTACAACCACGAGATCAACCCGCAGGTCGACCTGCTGACCCGCGTGGCCTACCAGAAGGCCGAGACCGACGGCATCAACTTCGGTGGCGATCACTACGCCGGCAGCGACGCCGACGGCTGGAGCGTCGAGGCCGGCGTGCGTGCCGCGCTGACTCCGAACTTCGAAGGCTACGCGCTGGCCGGCTACGAGGACTACGAGCGCATCGATGGCGAGTTCTACGGCCGCCTCGGCGCCCAGGTGAAGTTCAACCAGACCTGGGGCATCAACGGCGAAGTGAAGTTCGTCGACGGCTACACCTCGTACTTCATCGGTCCGCGCATCAGCTTCTAAGCGACCGCGCCTTACCGCGACAGAGTTCTCTCTCCCCCATGTCGCGACTGGAAGCCCGGCCCTTGGCCGGGCTTCTCTTTTTCGTTGTGATGGGCGGCACATTCGGCTAATGTGCGCGCGCCGCCGCAAGGGCGGCAGGACCACCACCACAAGGATCAGGGGATTTCATGAAGAAGCGTTTCATTCTGGCTGCCATGCTGGCGGCCGCGCCGTTTGCTGCCTTCGCCGAGGACAACGGTTTCAGCTACACCTACGTCGAGGGCGGCTACACGCAGGCCCGCGTCGACAACGACGACGAACTGCTCGGCGACTTCGACGCCAAGGGCGCCTATCTGCGCGGCTCGTTCGCGGTCAACCCGTCGTTCTATTTCTTCGGCGGCTTCAGCCGTGCGAAGGACGACGACTCGGTGACCTTCGACCTCGGCGATGAGCAGATCCGTGTCGACGTCGAGGACGAACTGACGCTGGCCGAGGGTGGCGTGGGTTACCACATGGCCATGGGCGAGCGCGTCGACTTCCTCGCCGAGCTGTCGTACCTGCGGCTCGAGGAAGAGGTCAAGGTGAGCGCCGAGGGCGAATCCGAGAAGGAATCGTTCGACAACAACGCCGGCCGCATCGCCGTCGGCCTGCGCGGCGGCTCCGAGCGCATGGAAGGCTGGGTCAAGGCCGGCTATATCGACGGCAGCGATTTCAGCGGCGAGTTTGTCGGCACGCTCGGCGGTCAGTACAAGTTCAACCAGACCTGGGGCCTGGTCGGCGAGGTCGAAGTGTTCAATGAGCTGACCCGCTTCAACGCCGGCGTGCGCGCGAGCTTCTGAGCCGCCTGTTCGCTGCGAAAGAGCCCGGCTCCGGCCGGGCTTTTTCGTTTTCCGCGATCCGATCGCAGTTCCGGTACGCTGCGGCGGACAGCCGCGCACGCAGCCGTTAACGTCCGCGACCGACACCTCTCAACACGGGGATTACATGAAGAAGCAGATCGCGCTGGCAATCGCGCTTGCCACGGCACCGCTCGCCGCCTTCGCCGGCCCGCACAGCTACACCTATCTGGAAGGCGGTTTCGCCGCGCTGGACCAGGAGCTGCCCTCGCCCGACAGCCCGGGCGTCGAGATCGAAGTCGACGACATCGAGGCCGACGGCTTCTACGTGGGCGGCTCGGCCGCGCTGGGCGAGTCGTTCCATGTGTTCGGCTCGTATCGCGCCGGCGACGACGACGTCGGCGTGTCGATCGAGAACGTGGAGATCGGCAGCGCCGGTGTCGACCTGTCGCAGTACCAGATCGGCGTGGGCTGGCACAACACGCTGCGCGAGCGAACCGACCTGGTCGCGGAAATCAGCATGCTCGGGACCGAGATCGACGTGGACGACGACGGCGAGGGCAGTGCCGACGGCGAGGACTTCCGCCTGTCCGTCGGCGTGCGCCATCTCATCGCCGACCCGGTCGAGGTGTGGATCAAGGCCAACTACACCGACGGCGACGTGTACGACGGCGCGGGCAGCGTGAGCGCGGGTCTGCAGTATCGCCTGACGCCGGTGTGGGGCCTGGTCGGCCAGCTCGAAGCCGGCGGGAAGTTCTCGATGTATGCGGTCGGCGTGCGCGCGAGTTTCTGAGCGCATCACCGATGCGGAAATAAAAGGCCCAGCGTTCGCCGGGCCTTTTTCCATGTCGCGTGCGAATCCGGTCAGCCGAACAGGCCGGTCGGATATTCGGGCTTCTGCTCGCGCGCCAGCAGCAGGCGCAGGCCTTCGGCCGGCGTGATCTCGCCGTGCAGCACGGCCTGCACCGCGCTGGAAATCGGCAACTCGATGCCGTGGCGTTCGGCCTGGCGCATCACTTCGTCGGCGGTCTGCACGGACTCGACCACCTGGCCGATCTCGCGCACCGCATCCGCAATTGACTGCCCGCGACCCAGCGCGAGGCCCAGGCGGCGGTTGCGCGAGAGATCGCCGGTGCAGGTGAGCACCAGATCGCCCAGGCCGGCCAGGCCCATCAGAGTTTCCGCGCGGCCACCGATGGCGTGGTTGAGGCGCAGCATTTCGTTGAGGCCGCGCGTGATCAGGCCGGCGCGCGCGTTGAGGCCCAGCTGCATGCCGTCCGCCACACCGGTGGCAACGGCCAGCACGTTCTTCATCGCGCCGCCCAGTTCGGCGCCGAGCATGTCGTTGCCGGTGTACGCGCGGAACGCGGGACCGTGCAGCGCATCGGCCACGGCCTGCGCAAAGCCGGCATCGCTGCCGTGCACGGTCAGTGCGGTGGGCAGTCCCTGTGCGACTTCCTTGGCGAACGACGGACCGGTCACGACCGCCAGCGGCACGCTCTCGCCCAGCACCTCTTCGGCCACTTCGTGCAGGAAGCGGCCGCTGCCGGGTTCGAAGCCCTTGGTCGCCCACGCCACGCCGGCATGCGCCGGACGGTGCGGGGCGAGCTTGCGCAGCGTTTCGGCAAAGGCGTGCGAGGGCACCACCACCAGCACCAGGTCCGCATCGCGCAGCGATTCGGAAAGGTCGGTGGTGGCGCGCAGCGACTCGGGCAGCGCGATGCCGGGCAGGTAGCGCGGGTTCTCGTGGCGCTGGTCGATGGCCGCGACGCCGTCGGCGTCACGGCCCCACAGCACGGTTGGATGACCGTGCCGTGCGATCAGGGCCGCGAGCGCGGTACCCCACGAGCCCGCGCCGAGGACCGCGACGTTCGGCAATGGGTTGGCTGCTTCCATGCCGGGGCGACGATCAGGCGTTGCCGGCGGTCTCGGTGTCGGCCAGACCGGCATTGCCGGCCTGCTGCGCGCGCTGGCGCAGACCTTCGGCGTACAGCGCGTCGAAGTTGATCGGCTGCAGGAAGAACGGCGGGAAGCCACCGGACTGGATCAGGTCGCTGATCAGCTGGCGGGCGTACGGGTACAGCACGTTCGGGCAGTGGGTGCCGAGCATGGCGTCGAGCGTCTGCGCGTCGAAACCGGCCAGGCCGAACACGCCGGCCTGCTTCACTTCGACGACGTACATGGTCTTGTCGCCGGCGTTGCAGGTCAGGGTGATGCCCAGCACCACTTCGAACGCGTTCTCGTTGAGGCGCTGCACGCTCTGGTTGAGGTTCATCTGCAGCTGCGGCTGGGCCTGTTCGTTGAACACGCCCGGCGCGCCCGGCACCTCGAAGGAAACGTCCTTGGCGTAGATCTTCTCGACGGTGAACGCCGGGCCGTTGGCTTCGGCAGGCGCGGCGGCGCCGTTGACGTTTTCTTCGGACATCTCGTTTGCTCCCGGAGCGAATTTGCGAAAAGAGACCAATTATGCGCCCTCGGCGTCAGCGGGCAACCTGAGATTGTCCCGCTGGCAAGCCGATGCGATCGGGCGGCAGGCACAAATGCCCACCGATGAGCGTGGCGGCGGCGCCGACCGCCGCGAGATCCGCTGCATTGCTCGGCATGGGTGGCAGCTGCAGCGCTGCGCCATCGGCCAGGTGCAGGACCAGGCAGGGCAGGCGCAACGTCGGACCGATGGTCACTTTCGCGTGCACGACGCTGATCCGCTGCAGCTGCGTGGCATCGAACTGGCGGACAAAGCCCGGTCGATTCCAGCCAGCGGCGGCGCCGTTCAGTTCCAGCCGCGCATCGCGCAAGCGCATACGGAACCAGACCGGGCTCCGCCCGCGGCGATGGAACATCACCACCGGAACCAGCATGAACGCGCCCAGGGCCAGGATGGCCAGGGCTGCGCCGATACCCGGCGAGAACCCGGGCATGGCCATCGCCAACGCGAGAACGCCCACGAGGGCCAGCGTTGGCAGGTACACCAGCGTCCCGGTGAGCAAGCGCAGCAGGCGATGCCGGATCAGCGACCTGTCGAAGTAGGCCGCCAGCGCGATCTGCTCGAGCACGATGCCGTCGGCGTCGCGGCGCAACCGCCATGCCGACGAAGGGAACTCGTCATCGGCTACCTGCGACGCATGCGATCCGTCCAGCAGGGCGAACGACACCAGGAGCGCCGCCGCGATGATCACGACCGGCCCCCACGCCGTGGGCACCACTGTGATCGCCGCAACGAAACAGGCCAGGGCCGCCACCCAGCGCCCGATACGCCGGATCAACCGCACGGCATTTTCCCGCGTGCGCCGCGCCTGGCAGGGATCAGGCGCGGCCCTTGACCAGCGGCAGGTCGGCCTGCTGCCAGGCGGCGATGCCACCGTCGAGCCAGTACACCTGGGTGAAACCGGCCTTCTTCAGGCGCTTGGCGGCATCGGCCGAGGCCTGGCCGTTGCGGCACACCACCACCACCGGCAGCGACCTGGCGTTGGCCAGCAGCTTGTTCTCGGGATCGAACTGGCTGGGCTGCACCGACTTGCTGCCGGCGATGTGGCCCTTTTCGAAGTCGTTGCTGGCCGACAGGTCGATGACCAGCGCGTTCTCGCGGTTGATCAGGCCGGTCAGCTCGGCCGGACGCAATGCCTTGTAGCCGCGGAACAGACGCGCCACTTCGGTGTAGATGATCGCCAGGGTCAGGCCGACCAGCGCCAGGGACAGCAGCGGGTGGCGTTCGGCGAAGGCGAACAGTTCTTGGAAGGTCACGGCATCACGCGGCGGGAAAACGGGCCGCGATTGTCGCCCAGCGGTTCCCCCGGCGCAAAACCGGGGCTTTCACGCGCCTATTCGCCGTCCCACAGGTTGGGCAGGCCGGTGGTCAGCCACCAGTTCTTGTCCTCTTCGTCCCAGCGCCATTCCTCGCGGTAGCGCACGGTGCGTTCGGCTTGGGTGTGGCGGTTGACCACGCCGATCTCGACGTCGCGCATGGCCACGCCGCCCTTCTTGTCCGCGGTGCTGCCGCGCTCGCGGTAGGAGGTGATCTGCACCTGCTCGTAGCGCTTGAGTTCCAGGTCGCTGACCGGGTTGGCCTCGCGGTGGGCCGGATCGATCAGGCTGAGCGCGCCTTCGAAATCGCCCCAGCGGATCGCGCCGGACCACGCGTACTGGTTGGCCTGCAGCTTGTCCATCTTGCTGGCGGCCACGGCAGGGCCGGCCAGAAGTAGCAGGAAGGCCAGCGCGGCCAGGGTTGCGAACTGGGAAAGACGGCGCATGCAGGCGTTTCCACGCGGAAGTGCGGCCAATCCTAGCCGGTCGCGCCGGCCGGCGCCCGCGACTTGAGGATGGCCACGTAGCGGGCGGTGAACTCCGTCGCGATTCCGCCGTCGGGCAGCCGCGCCCGCGCGATCAGGCCGGTGCGCGCGCGACCGCGCTCGCGCAGCGTGGCGAGGAATCCGGGCCAGCTGGAGTCGGGCGCCAGTTCGGCCTCCACGTCCAGGTCCGCGAACAGCGGCGCGAGGTAGCGGATCTGGCTGTCGGCGACGAAGACCTCGGCCTGCAGGCCGGCTTCCTCGACGTGCAGCGACACCAGGCCCCACGACGCCAGGGTCATCATCGACGCCAGGCTGCCGCCGAACGCGCAGCCCTTGTCGTTGACGTGGCGCGCCAGCGGCGCATGCAGGCGCAGCACGGCGCCGTCGTACGCGGCGACGCGCACGTCCATCGCCGCGACCGGCGGCATCGACTGATAGTGCTGGTGCAGCCGCTCGAGCGCAGCGGCGTGTTCGTGTGGATGGTTCATCGGATGCGGGGGACTCATCGGAACGACGGGGATATTCGCGGCGATGCGCACAGGTGCTTGTGCGCGTTTGCGCCGGCCATCCGTTGCCGAGCCGCTATGCTGGTGCGATGACCGCACGCACGCCGCCCGGATGGTACGTGATCTCGCTGCGCCCGCGCGGCGAACACGCGCTACTGCGCCGCGCCGCGGCCCGCGTGGGTGCCGGCGTGATCGCGCTGTCGCCCTGGCGATTGCGGATGCGCTCGGACGACCCCACGCGACGGGCACTGGCCGAAGCCCTGCGTGCGCCGCGCGTGCTGTTCACCAGTCCCGTCGCCGTGCGCGCGGCACGTACGCTTTCGCCATTGCATGCGCGCGAAGGGCAGCAGTGGTTCGCCGTGGGCGCCGGTACCGCCGCCGCGCTGCGCCGTGCGGGCGTGGCACAGGTGCACGCGCCGGCGCGCATGGACAGCGAAGGGCTGCTTTCGTTGCCGGGTCTTTCCCGTGATATCGGCGGAAACCTCGGATTCGTCACCGCGCCCGGCGGACGTGGCGTACTCGTGCCCGAACTGCAGGCGCGCGGTTTCCGCGTGCTGCGCGTGGACGTGTACGAACGCGAGCCGGTCCCGCTGCCACCACGCGCCATCGCCCAGCTGATGGCGGCCGACGTGCCGCTGAAGCTCGCACTGTCGAGCGGCGAGGCACTGCAGCTCGCGATGGCCGCATTGCCGGACGCGGCGCGCGAACGCCTGCGCCGCGCGCAGGTGCTCGCCGCGAGCGAACGGCTGGCGGACTTCGCCCGCGAGTACAGCTTCGACGACATCGTCGTCGCACGCAGCGCGCGGCCGGCCGATCTGGTGGCGGCTGCGACACGCTGAGTCCCGGTCACGACGCCGACGTGACCGGCGTCGCATCCGGTAGCATGGCGCGTCCCGCCGACCGCCCGATCCCGTGTCCTCCACACCCGACCCGTCTCCCGCCCCTGCACCGCGCCGTTCGCGCGGCTGGGCCTGGCTGCTGCTGATCCTCGCGCTGGCCGCCGCGGGTGCCTGGGGCTGGATGCAATGGCAGGCGCGCAGCGAGCGCGAACGCGCGAAGGCCGAGGACGCGGGCCAGCGCCTGGACGCGCTCGAAGGACGCATCGACTCGATCCGCCGCGACCAGCGCGCGCAGCTGCAACGCCTGCAGCAGGCGGACGCGACCAACCGCGTGCTGCGCGACGAACTGCTCGGCATCGGCCAGCGCGCGGCACTGCTGGAAGATTCGGTGTCCAAGCTCGCCGATCCGGACCGTCACGGCGCGCAGGCCCTGCGTCTGGACGAGACCGAACTGCTGCTGAGCCTGGCGCAGCAGCGCCTGCTGATCGCCGGCGACCTGGACGGCGCACGGCGCGCCTATGCGCTGGCCGCGCATGTGCTTGATGGCGTCGACGATCCCGCCTACCTGAGCCTGCGCCAGACACTGCAACAGGAGCGCGCCGGACTGGACGCACTCGGCGCCGAACCGCGCGTGCGCGCGATGGCGGAACTGGATGCGTTCGCGCAGACGATCACCGCGTTGCCGGCGGAGCCTGCAACCACCACGCCCGCCGATGCGCCTTGGTGGCGCCGCGCCTTCGCCAGCCTGATCGACGTGCGCCCCAGCGATCGTTCGGTGGCCGTGCAGCCCGCCGACCGCATCGCCGCGATGGCCGGGCTGCAACTGGAACTTTCGCTGGCGCGCGCCGCGGCCGAACGTCGCGACGGCGACGGCTTCCGCGCGGCATTGCAACGGGCCAACGGCTGGATGACGCGACTGTGGCCGGATTCGCCGATGCTGCAGCGCCAGCGCGAACAGTTGCGCACGATCGCGGCGCAGCCGCTTTCACTCACGCTTCCGACGCTGGGCAGCACACTGGAGCAGCTGCGCCAGCTGCGTTCCGCGAGCTGACGCGCGGCTTCCAAGCACGGAGCACGGATCGCAATGAACCTCTTCCGCAATGTGCTGTTCTGGATCGTGCTGGCCCTGGTCGGCGCCCTGGTCGCGCAGCTGCTCGTGCAGGATCCGGGCTACGTGCTGATCCGCTACGGCGGTTACGACTACAGCACCAACGTGCCGAAGGCCTTCGCCCTCCTGCTCGTGCTGCTGGCCGTGCTCTGGTTGCTGTGGAAGCTGGTGAGCCTGCCGTTCGTGGCGATGCGCCGGCATCGCGAGCGACAGGCGCGTGCGCGCCTGATCGACGGATTCGATGCCCTGCACCAGGGCCAGTGGGATCGTGCGGAAAAGCTGCTGGACCAGGCGGCTGAGTCGCCGGATGCGGTGGCAGTGGCGCACGTCGGCGCGGCACGCGCGGCGCTGGCGCGTGGCGACGATGCCGCGGCGCGCGCGCATCTGACGGCGATTGGCACGACGAATGCGCCTTCGCGCGCCATCGCCGAAGCCGAGCTGGCACTGGCCGAAGGCCGGGCCGCCGACGCGCTGGCTCTGCTCGACGTACCATCGGCGACGCCGTTGCCGCCGCGCGGCCTGGTGCTGCGCGGCGAGGCGCTGGCGGCCCTGGGTCGCAGCGGCGACGCCTACGGACTGCTCGGCGCATTGCGCCAGCAACAGGCGCTGTCGACCGATCGCCTGGGCGAACTCGAAGCGCGCTGGGCCGCGGCTTCGCTGCGCGAGGCGAACGATGCCAACGTGCTCGCCGATCGCTGGGAAGCGCTGCCCAAGCCGCTGCTGAGCGACCCCGCCACCGTCGCCGCCTACGCCGAACGCGCCGCGGCGCTGCGCTGGGACGAAGCCGCGGCCCGGAGCATCGAGCAAGCCGTGGACGCGCGCTGGGACGAGTCACTCGTCGCGCTGTACGGCCGCCTGCCGATCGGTCGCTTCGAGCAGCGACGCACGCAGGCCGAACGCTGGCTGGCAACGCATCCGGCAAGCCCGGCCCTGCTGGTCACGCTGGCCCGGCTGGCCCGCGCGCAGGGGCAATGGCCGCAGGCCGAGGCCTACCTGCACCGCTCGCTGGCGCAGGGCGCCAACGCCGAAGCATGGGAAGAACTGGGCGACGGCTTCGCCGCCACCGGCGACGAGCGCCTCGCGCGCCAGTGCTACGCCAACGCATTGCGTGCCGCGCGAGGCGAAGCGGCGCACGAACTGCCCGGCCGCGACCTGCGCCAGCAGATCTTCGACCAGGCCGTGGTCGAAGTACGCGACGAGCATGGAGTGCCGCGGCTGCGGGAGTGAGCGGCGTGGCCGGTGCTGCGCAGAACAGCAATGCGTAAGCGATCCACCGTTTCCACTTCGCCGCCCCTCACCCCAGCCCCTCTCCCGATGGGAGAGGGGCTTGAGAGCGCCGGCAGCCAACCCTCTCAACCGTGCACTCCCTGCTGACGCGCCAGGTGACGAGCTACAGGGCGCCGCCTTCGGCTCTCTCCCCTGCTTGCAGGGGAGGGTTGGGGAGGGTTGCCGTGCACAGCGCGCGTACGTACGGGAACACAGCGCGACTGCCTGCAACGTGGCGGCGATCCGGCTGTCACCTCGCCCCTTGCGGCGTTGGACGTCCTGAGGACGCCAAGGGGTGACGAACTGCAAAGCGCCGCCTTCGGCTCCCTCCCCTGCTTGCAGGGGCGGGTTGGGGAGGGGTGCCGTGCGCAACGCGCGTACATACGGCTACGCAGCGCGAATGCCTGTGCCGTTGCAGCGAGTCCGACTGTTACCCAAGCCCTCTCAGCCCTGCATTCCCCTGTGGTCGCAGTAGGCTCGATTTCGACTCACCGCGTCCGATAGAACGTCGGCAGCGACGCCAGGAAGGCCGGGCCGCAGCCGCGGAAGCGGGTGTAGTTCTCGCCGATGCGCGACACCACCATGACGCGGCCGCCGACGATGCCGGCGATCAGGCTGGCGAGCAGCAGCACGCCGCCGGTGAGTATCAGCAGCCCGGCCTTGTCGCCGCTGGCGGCGAACATCAGCACCAGTCCGATGAGGCTGCCCACCGTCGCCAGCATGATGGCGATGCGGCGGCGATCGTTGTGGCGCTTGCACAGGCCCACGGTCACCGGGGTCTTCCTGCGCACGATCAACGCGATGATCAGGTAGATCAGCAGGTTCACCAGCACCAGCAGATACAGCGCCGGGTGGTGCCAGTAGAAGCGGCGCGACTGCAGCGGGTGCTCGGCCGGCTCGTTGCACTTGATGCAGCGGTCGGGCAGCGTGCAGCCGGGCCGCACCACCAGCTGCTTGCCATCGCGCCAGCAATCGCCCGCCGCATCCATGCGCACGGCGCCATCGAGCCGCGCCTTCGGCGGCTCGTACGGATTGAACGTCGACATCGTTTCCCCCCGGAACGTGCGAACCAGCGGATACGCCCGCTGGGAGCGTGCGCGGACCGCATTGCCGGCGATGTCCCCACACCGCCCGTCCGCGCGCCGATCCTAGGCGCGAAATGACAGATTCTGCAAATTTTGTTCCAGAAGGCGGGGGCCAGCCGGCCCGTTCCAGGCTCGAAGACCCGCGCGCCAGTCGTTTTGTGTGGCGCGCCAGGCAAAACGCCTGGAACGCCAGGCTGCACAGCCTGGCGCTCGAGGCAAAAAGACTGGGGCACCAGGCAAAACGGCTCGCGTGCCAGACTCGCAGACTCGCGCGCCAGTCCCCAGGACTGGAACGCCAGGCAAAAAGCCTGGTGCGCGAGTCCTTTTATCTGAACGTCCAGGCAGGTGTGCCTGGTGCGCCAGTCTTCGAGGCTGGCGCGGGTTACCCGGACGAAAGACCCGGAGTCAGCGCTCCAGGATGGCGACCACGCCCATGCCGCCGGCGGTGCAGATGGACACCAGGCAGCGGCCGCCGCCGCGCTGCTTCAGTTCCTTCGCCGCGGTCGCGACGATGCGCGCGCCGGTCGCGGCGAACGGATGCCCGGCCGCCAGCGACGAACCGTTCGGGTTGATCTTGGCCACGTCGATGCGGCCCAGCGGCGCTTCGAGACCGAGTCGATTGCGGCAGTACTCCTCGCTCTCCCACGCGCGCAGTGTGCACAGCACCTGCGCAGCGAACGCCTCGTGGATCTCGTAGAAGTCGAAGTCCTGCAGGGTCAGCCCGTTGCGCTTGAGCATCTCCGGCACGGCGATGGTCGGCGCCATCAGCAGGCCTTCGCCATGCACGAAGTCCACCGCCGACACGTGCGCGTCGCGCAGGTAGCACAGCGGTTCGTGGCCGTGCGAACGCGCCCACTCGTCCGAGGCCAGCAGGCACGCGGAGGCGCCGTCGGTGAGCGGCGTGGAGTTGCCTGCCGTCAGCGTGCCGCGGCCGGAGGTCTTGTCGAACGCCGGCTTGAGCGAGGCCAGCTTTTCCAGCGTGCTATCGGCGCGCAGGATGTTGTCGCGCGACACGCCGCGGAAGCTCACCACCAGGTCGTTGAAGAAACCGCGCTCGTACGCGGCGGCCAGCTTCTGGTGTGACGACAGGGCCCACTCGTCCTGCGAATCGCGCGAGATGTTCCACTGCTTGGCCATGTCCTCGCAGTGCTCGCCCATCGACTTGCCGGTGCGCGGCTCGGCCACGCCGGGGAATTCGGGCTTGAGTTCGCGCAGGTGGAAGCCCTTGAACGCCGCCAGCTTGTCGCGCGGCGTCTTGGCGCGCGCGGCTTCCAGCAGGCGCCGGCGCAACTTCAGGCCGTATACGATCGGCACGTCGGAGGTGGTGTCCGAACCGCCGCCCACGCCGACTTCGATCTGGCCGGTGGCGATCTTGTTGCCGATGTGGACGATCGAATCCAGCGACGTGCCGCACGCGCGCTGCAGGGTGATGCCCGGCGTCAGCGGCGACAGGCCCGAGGACAGCGTCGCCTCGCGGCCCAGGTTCCAGTCGCTGGAGTGCTTGATCACCGCACCCATCGCGACTTCGCCCAGCTGCTGGCCGTGCAGGCCGTACTTCTCGACCAGCGCGCCCAGCGTGCGTACCGACATGCCCAGGTTGCCGACGTCCGCGTAGGCCGTGTTCTGGCGGCAGAACGGAATACGGACGCCGCCGAGCACGGCAACGGGACGGGCAGGACGCATCGCTACACCTCGCGGCAGAAGGGGAGTCGCCGGGCCTTTACGGCCGGGCGGGCATAATGGCCCGAAGTGTAGCGCCGCCCTTCGCGAGCGACCAAACGCCACCGTATCCATGACGCAAGCGCAGTCGATCCATCCCGCCCCGCCCGCCCCCCTGCACGTGCTGGGTGCCCTGGCCCTGGAGCTGCGCGGCGACGCGCCGGTAGGCCGTCAGGCGCTCGCGCAGACCGAGGTCGGCGCGCTGGCCGAACTGATCGCGCAGGACCTGGCCGGCTTCGCGCCGGACGCGGCCTCGCTCGACCTGGTCACCGTCGGCGCGCATTACGACCCCGTCGAACTGCTGCGCCCGGGCTGGCCGCTGCATCGCGAACTCGACCAGCTGGCCGCGCGCGCACCGCGCGCCGGTGCGGAGGGCGGGCGCATCGTCGCCTTCGGCTCGCACGAGGAACAACTGCCCGGCGCGCTGTCGCCGTCGCCCGACCATCTGGGCGGGCCGTTCCGGCTGGTGCCGTTCGTGCTGGGCGGCGACGCGGCCGTGGCCGCGCGCGTCGGCGAGGCGTTCGAACGCGAACTGCTGGAGCGCGGCATGGCCGGCGCGGCGACCGCGCTGGCCGCGCAGCAGGCGTTCGGCCTGCAGGTCGAACACGCGCGCTACCTCACCGTGCACGACCTGGCCGCGATGATGGCCATGCAGTACGACCACGCCGGCCTGGCGTCGCTGTGGCCGCTGCTGGAGACCGCGTTGCTGGAGCCCGACGGCGAGCACTGGCTGGACCAGCCGCCGGAGCCGCTGGTGCACTACGCCGCCGGCGAGGCGCGCATCGCGATGTTCGAGCCGCGCGCGTGGAAACAGCGCTACGCCACCGACGAACCCTGCGACACGCCCGAATGCCGCAGCAGGCTGGAACAGCAGCATCGCCACTTCCAGGCGCGGCAACGGCAGATCGCCGCCGTGCTGGGCGCGCACGGCATCCCGGTCAACTTCGTGCACTGCCCCGAGGAAGGCCGCGCCGCACTGGCATAAGCCGGCGGTGCTGCAATCCGTCTCAGGCCGCCTTGGCCTGTTCGCACGGCATGGAAGCCGACACCTTGCGCCCGATCGCGCGCGCCGCGTCGAGGTGCGCCTGCGGCGACTGCGTCTCGGATTCGAACAGGATTTCCGAACGGACCACGGTCGCGCCGCAGTAATCGAAGATGCCGTGCTCGATCTGGGTCTTCATCGCGCCGAAGTAGCCGTGACGTGCATAGGTCCGCATGTCCGCCCCGGCCACCGCGACCAGATGCACGCGCAGATGGCGCAGCTTCTTCGTCAGCCCGGTTTGCAGGCCGAAGTCGAATGCCCAGCCGTTGGCGAACACGCGGTCGATCCAGCCCTTCATCAGCGCCGGCATCGACCACCAGTAGACCGGATACACCAGCACCAGCGTATCCGCGCGGTCGATGCGCGCCTGTTCGAAGGCGACGTCCGCCGGCGGTGCGGCCTGCTTCCGATGTACCGCGAGGTCGGCGTCGGTGAAGCGCGGATCGAAGCCTTCCGCGGCAAGGTCGGCGATCTCGAAGTCGTGGCAGCCGCCCGATCCCGCGATGCCCTGGCCCACGGCGGCGGCGATGCCGTGACTGAGTGAGCCGGATTCCGGATGGGCGACGACGATCAGGGCATGCATGGCGATCTCCTTGAGTGGGCGCCAGGGCGGCGCCTGTTATATACTATTGGTAACTTACTTTTCGTATATAACGATGTCAACCCGCAAATCCGCGCCTCGTGCACCCACGCGCCAGCGTCTTGCGCGCGACGATCGCAATCGCCAGCTGCTGGACGTCGCGCGCGCCCTGATCCGCGAGGAAGGTTCCGATGCCTTGAGCCTCGGCCGGCTGGCCGAGGCCGCGGGCGTGACCAAGCCGGTCGTGTACGACCACTTCGGCACGCGCGCGGGGCTGTTGCTGGCGCTGTACGAAGAGTTCGACTCGCGCCAGACCGCGTCGATGGACGAGGCCCTGGCGCAGAGCCGCGCGACGCTGCTGGAACGCGCTTCGGTGATCGCCGCGTCCTACGTCGCGTGCGTGCTCGAACAGGGCCGCGAGCTGCCGGGCGTGATGGCCGCGCTTGCGGGTTCGCCCGAACTGGAACAGGTGCGGCGCGACTGGGAAGCCGGCTTCATGGACAAGTGCCGCACCGCGCTGGCGCCTTTCATCGACCGGGGCGAGCTCTCGTCGCCCGCCCTGCGCGCGATGCGCGGCGCCGCCGAGGCACTGTCCTACGCGGCCGCCCACGGCGAGATCACCGCCGCACAGGCCGAGGAGGAACTCACCGCCGTGATCGTCGCGATGGTGGAACGCGCCCGGCGCGCGCGCTGAGCGGATCAGCCTTAGCGAATTCCGCTTCGTAGAGGGCGTATCCCGCATCGGCCATGCCCATGGCCTGGTAGGTACGCTGCGCGTTGGCGTTGTCGCGCTCGACGTACAGGCGCAGGCCGACGACGCAGGGGGTCTGCCGCGCGAGCTGTTCGACATGGCGGTACAGCGCGGCGAAGACGCCCTGCCGGCGGTGTTCGACCGGCACGTATACGCTCTGGATCCACCACCAGTCGCCGTTGCGCCAGTCGCTCCATTCGCGCGTGAGCATCAGCGTGCCGACCGGCACGGCGATGGTCTCGTTGCCGGCGACGGCCGCTTCCTGCATCGCGACGAAGTAGCGCGCCTTCGCCGGCTCGGCGAGGCCCGCTTCCATGCCCGCGCGCACCGTGGCTTCATCGAGTTGCTTGTGCTCGGTTTCCATCGCCATGGCAACGGCCCAGCGCGCGAGCAGGTCGCGGTCGCTGGGATGGGCTTCGCGGATGCGCAGTCGGGTCATGGGCGTGATCGTAACGCCTTGGAGCAATCCCCCTCGATCCCCCTTTTTCAAAGGGGGAGGAACAGCGCATGCGCCGGCACCGTATCGTCACTGACACACCAGCCCACCAGCACATGCGTACCAGTGCGCCTGCACGTTGTCCTGGGTCCACACGCATCACCGCCGGCGCTTGTCTCCCTCCTTTGAAAAAGGAGGGCCGGGGAGGATTCACCCTTACTGCGTGACGGTGATGACGCCGCAGGCGACACGGCCGCCCGCGTTGCCGGTGGGCTGCGTGCGGTAGTCGTCCGCGGCGGCATGCACGATCACGGCCTTGCCGGCGACGTCGTTGACGGCACCGCCGCCGAGCGTCACGCCGCTGGCGTGCACGTCCACCTTCGCCACGCCTTCCGCGTTGGCGACGATGTTGTCCATGTCGCCGCCATGGTGCGCGCCGCTGCCGACCTTGCCGTGCGGCGCGCCGGCCGGATTGAAGTGCCCGCCGGCGCTGCTGGCGTCGGCCGCACTGCAGTCGCCTTTCTCGTGGATGTGGATGGCGTGCGTGCTGCCGGGCGAGAGTCCGCCGACTTCGCCGGCGAGGTGCACGCCGTCTTTCATCGGCACCACGCTGAGCCGGCCGCTGACCAGGCTGCCCGAGGCCGAGGCCAGGTTGACGACGGCCGCCTTCGCGGTGGACACGGCGGCCGTGCCCGTCGTGGTCGTCGCCGTCGACGCCGAAGGCGCGGTGTCCGTCGACGGCGTGGAGCTGCATGCGGACAGCCCGACGGCAGCCACGGCGAACAGGACGGCATTCAACGAAGTCTTCATCTGCTTCTCCTTGCGGGTGAGGCGACACGGCATCCCGCAGCCTAGCCGCGGGACGGTCGTGCAACGGTGAACGGTGCTACGAGCGGCGCCGGCCTGGACCGAGCTTGCGGGTGAGCGTGTTGCGGCCCAGGCCCAGCCGTGCGGCGGCTTCGGTGCGACGGCCGCCGGTATGCGCCAGCGCCGCATCGAACAGCGCGCGCTCGAAGCGTTCGCGCGCCTGCGCGTGGATGTCGTCGCGCCCCAGCTCCAGCTGCGCGCGTGCCCATGCCGACAGGCGACGTTCCCAATCATCATCATCAGCGGCCTGCGCGCTGTCCTTGCCCGGTGTGGCCGCAAGCGCTTCGTCGAGATCCGGCAACGCGATGGTGTCGGATGGAGCGAGCGCAGCCAGCCGCCAGCACAGGTTCTCCAGCTGGCGCACGTTGCCGGGCCAGTCGTAGGCGGTCATCCGCTCCAGCGCGGCCGGCGCGAAACGCTTGACCGGTGCATCGAAACGTTCGGCCGCCGAGCGCAGGAAACGTTCGGCCAGGCGCGGCACGTCCTCGCGACGCTCGCGCAGCGGCGGCAGGCGCAAGCGCACCACGTCGAGGCGATGCAGCAAATCGGCGCGGAAGCGGCCCTCGGCGACCAGCGACTCCAGGTCCTGGTGCGTGGCTGCGATCACGCGCACGTCGACGCGGATCAGTTCGCGCCCGCCGACGCGGAAGAACTCGCCCTCGGCCAGCACGCGCAACAGACGCGTCTGCAAGGGCAGCGGCATGTCGCCGATTTCGTCGAGGAACAACGTGCCGCCATGCGCCTGTTCGAAGCGCCCGGTATGGCGACGCTGCGCGCCGGTGAACGCACCGGCCTCGTGACCGAACAGTTCGCTTTCCAGCAGTTCGGCCGGAATCGCCGCGGTGTTGAGCGCGACGAACGGCGCGGTCGCGCGCGGCGATTCGCGATGCAGTGCGCGGGCGACCAGTTCCTTGCCGGTGCCGGTTTCGCCGGTGATCAGCACCGACAGCGGCGCCTGCGCGAGACGGCCGATCGCGCGGAACAGCGCGCGCATCGCGGGCGCGTCGCCGATCAGCGCGTCTTCCTGCGTGGCCGCCATCTCGCGCGATGGGGCCGGCGCTGCTTCCACGGTGGCCAGCGTCTGTCGCGCCAGCGCAACGGCGTCGTCCAGGTCGAACGGCTTGGACAGGAACTCGTGCGCGCCGCCGCGGAACGCACCGGCGGTACTGGCCACATCGGTGTATGCGCTCATCACGATCACCGGCAGCCTGGGCGCCTGCGCCTTCAACTTGTCCAGCAACACCAGGCCGTCGTCGCCCGGCATGCGCACGTCGGTGAACAACAGGTCCGGCGCGCCGCGGTCGGCCAGCGCGTCGAGCGCATCGCGTGCGTTCTCGAAGCCGTCCACCGTGTAGCCGGCCTCGCGCAACGCAGTGGCGAGCACGAAACGCACGCTGCGGTCGTCGTCGACCACCCAGACGCGGGCGTTGCTGATGCGGGCGTCACTCATGCGCTTCCCCTTCCTCGATCTGCAGCGGCAGCAGCAGCGTGAACACGGTATGGCCCGGGCGCGAGCGATAGGCGAGCGAGCCGCGATGCTCGCGCGCCACCTGTTGTGCCAGCGCGAGGCCCAGGCCGCTGCCTTCAGCGCGACCGGACACCAACGGAAGGAACAGCCGCTCGGTGAGTTCTTCCGGCACGCCGCGACCGTCGTCGACGATTTCCAGGCGCAGCGCGATGGGATGCACGACGTCGCCGATGCGCACGGCGTGCTCGGCGCGCGTGCGCAGCGTGACGTTGGCCGCGCCTGCCTCGATGGCATTGCGCACCAGGTTCCACACCGCCTGCACCAGCCGGTCGGGATCGCCGGACAACTCGGGCAGGCTCGGGTCGTAGTCGCGCACCAGGCGCACGGCCCAGCCGGCATCGCTTTCTGCCAGGCGCAGCACGCGTTCGAGCACCGCATGGATGTTGAGCGGCGCATGCGGCCGTGGCGGTGCCGGCGTGAGCAGGCGGTCGACCAGGGCGGTGAGGCGCTCGACTTCGCTGCCGACCATCGCGACCAGCTCGCGCGAATCGCCGTTGTCCGCGCCCAGCCGGCGCGCCAGCAACTGCGCCGCGCCCTTCAGGCCGGCCAGCGGATTGCGCAGTTCGTGCGCCAGTCCCTTCAGCGAGGCCGACAGCGCGGACGGCAGGAGCAGTGCGGGGTCCTCGCCGGGGAACTCGTCCACCGGATGCGCCTCCAGCAGCCAGCCACCGTCCTCGCGCCGGCTCAGCCACACGTCGGCGAAGCACTCGTCGCCATCGGCATAACGCAATCGGCTACGCCGCAACCGCAGCGGCGCATCGGCCGCCGCATCGAGCCGGTTCATGGCGTCGGCGAGGTGGCTGTCGCCACCGTCCAGCCCCGCCAGCGGCCAGCCCACCAGCCGCCGCGCACTGACGCCAAGCCACCGCGAGAACGCGGCGTTGCACCCGACGATTGCCCCCTCCTCGTCGCTCCACGCCACCGGCGTGGTCAGGCCCTCCAGATCGGGGCGGACGGGATCAATGGCGGGACCGGAAGGCATTGCACCATCTTAGGGCAGCGCAGGCGACTGGCCAGGTGGTTCTCGTAAACCTGGCGCTTTCAGCCCGGCACCGGTCCACGCGGTTTCGGCCGCTGCGCCAGCCATCGGTCGAGCTGGTTGGCGAATGCCTGGCGGTCGCGGGCGTGGAAGGCGGCTGGGCCACCGGTCTGCACGCCGGCGCCGCGCAGTTCCTCCATGAAATTGCGCATCGACAGGCGCTCGGCCATATTCTCGGCGCTGTAGCGCTCACCACGCGGATTCACCGCCACGCCGCGCTTCTCGATCACGCGCGCCGCCAGCGGGATGTCCTGGGTGACCACCAGGTCACCGGCGTGCATGCGCTCGACGATCTCGCTGTCGGCGACATCAAACCCGCCCTGCACCTGCAAGGCGCGGATGTAGCGGGAGTTCGGGCAACGTATCCACTGGTTGGCGACCAGCGTGACGTGCACCTGCGCCCGCTCCGCCGCGCGGAACAGGATGTCCTTGATCACGCCCGGACATGCGTCCGCGTCGACCCAGATCTGTGGAGCGGATTCGGTGTGGGTCATTTGGTGATTCTTGAAGGACTCTTCTGCATTCGGTGGCGCCGCAATATCTCCTCATTGCCTGAGAGCCGGAACCGCTGGACTCCGCGTGGCCTTGGCGGAATTTGCGGATTGTATTTTGCATTGAGGTGACTTCTGTACCTGTCAATGGACGATCCGTCCTGCACCTCGAATGTTCGCACCGTGTCAGGCCGCTGAAATACCGTCGCCGTCGCCTTACATATGGCATCGGCACGAGAGTCGATCCGGCGCATGGTGGCCGGTGGTCCGGCAGGCCACGCGGCAGTGCCGCGTACACCGGCTTCGCTTACGTTCCTGTTGCCATCCATGGCGCGACGCTTTCACTTTGGAATGCCCGGCCCGGCCATCCTGGCCGGTCGTTCGGCAGGCCACGCGGCAGTGCCGCGTACACCGGCTTCGATTACGTTCCTGTTGCCATCCATGGCGCGACGCTTTCGCTTCGGAATGTCCGGCGCGGCCATCCTGGCCGGTCGTTCGGCGGGCCAGGCGGCAGTGCCGCGTACACCGGCTTCGATTACGTTCCTGTTGCCATCCATGGCGCGACGCTTTCGCTTTGGAATGCCCGGCCCGGCCATCCGGGCCGGTCGTTCGGCAGGCCACGCGGCAGTGCCGCGTAAGCGGCCTGCCTCACCCGCTACACTGCGCGCCATGAAAATCGCCAGCTGGAACGTCAACTCGCTCAACGTGCGTCTCCCGCACCTGCAGCAGTGGCTCACGCAGGCCACGCCCGACATCGTCGCGCTGCAGGAAACCAAGCTCGAGGACGCGAAGTTCCCGGACGATGCGCTGATCGAGCAGGGCTACCGCAGTGTGTTCGCGGGGCAGAAGACCTACAACGGCGTGGCCGTGCTCTCGCGCGAGTCCGCGCGCGACGTGCAGATCGGCGTGCCCGGCTTCGAGGACGAACAGAAGCGCGTGCTGGCCGCCACCGTCGGCGACCTGCGCATCGTCAACCTGTACGTGGTCAACGGCCAGGACGTGGGCACCGACAAGTACGCCTACAAGCTGCGCTGGCTGGAGGCCGTGCACGACTGGCTGGCACAGGAGCTGGTCACGCATCCGCGCATGATCGTGCTGGGCGATTTCAACATCGCCCCGGACGAGCGCGACGTGCACGACCCGGTGCTGTGGAACGATGCGCACATCCTTACTTCGCGTGCCGAGCGCGATGCCCTGCAACGCCTGTACGCACTGGGGCTGCACGACGCGTGGCGCGCGCTCAATCCCGAGGAGAAGCAGTTCAGCTGGTGGGATTATCGCCAGGCCAATTTCCGCCGCAATCTCGGCCTGCGCATCGACCTGACCCTGGTGTCCGAAGCACTGCGCCCGCACTGCGTCGCCTCCGGCATCGACCGCGAACCGCGCACCTGGGATCGTCCGAGCGACCACGCGCCGGCGTGGGTTGAGCTGGGCTGACGCGCTTCAGGCGGATCGTTTTGACGCGGATGGACGTAGATTACGCGGACAAGAGCAGGAACAGGAATAAGTGGCGCTGTGTGAGACGCCGATAATCGATTCGCTTCCGCTTCATCTGCGTTCTCTGCGTAACTCTGCGTCGACAAGCTCTGCCACAGAAACAAAAAGGCCCGGCAATGACCGGGCTTTTTCGCATCCGAGGCAAGCGTCGCTATCGCACCCGGCCGCGGCGGAACAGGTTCACGATCGCCAGCAGGACGATGGCGCCCACCAGCGACATCAGCAGGCCGCCCAGGCTGAAATCGCCGCTGTTGATGTCGCCGCCCAGCCCGACGAGCCCGCCTAGCCAGCCGCCGATGAAGGCGCCGACGATGCCGACGACAATATTGAGGAACAGGCCCTGTTGCGCGTCGGTCCTCATGATCAGGCTGGCGATCCAGCCGATGATGCCGCCGACGATCAGCCATATCAGGATGCCCATGCTCGCGTTTCCTTGATCCGGACAATGTGCGCAGCACCCTCTGCACGGGGCGATGCGAGTCTGGTCCGGCGAACGTGATGGGAGAGAGAAGCGGTTCGATCAGGCCGCGGTGACGGCTTCCTCGGCATGCAGCAATGCATGCAGCGCCTGACGCGGCAGCTTGCCGGTCTCGTTGCGCGGCAGCGCGGCCACGCGACGCAGCGGTCGCGGGAGGAACACCGGATCCAGCTGCTGTCGCAATGCATGCAGGATCTGCGCTTCGTCCAGTTCTGGCGCGACCACCAGCGCGGCGATGCGACGCACGCCGATGGCGTCTTCGTCGTCGAGCTGGAACATCACGCCGTCTTCCACGCCGGGCACGGCGAGCAGCTTGCGGGTGAGATCGCCCAGCGATGCGCGCTTGCCTGCAATGTCGAGCAGGTCCGCATTGCGGCCGCGTACTTCGAAGCGACCGTCGGAATGCACTTCCATCAGATCGGCCAGCACGACCGGCTCGGCCAGGTGCGCGGCGTGCACCGCGGTGCCGTCCGGTTGCGGCTGCAGGCGCACGCCGGGCAGCGGCGTCCACGCGTCCTCGCGCGCGGTGCGGCGTCGCGCGAACACGCAGGTTTCGGTGGAACCGAACACCTCGCGCACCTCGCAGCCGAACGCGGCTTCGGCTTCGGCGGCCAGTTCCTGAGGCAGCGGCGCGGTCGCCGAGACGATGCCTGCCAACGGAGGCAGGCGCAGGCCCGATGCGACCAGCGCGCGCAGGTGCACCGGCGTGGTCACCAGCAGCGGCGGACGCGGCGCGTCGTGCAACGCGCGGGCGACGTCCGCCGGGAACAACGGCCGCGCCGAATGCACGGCGACCGGGCCGAGCAGCGGCAGCAGCACGGACATCTCCATGCCGTACATGTGCTGCGGCGGCACGGTGGCGACGGCGTGCGTCACTTCATGCCTCGACAGCAGCCCGTGCAGCGCGGCGAGGTTCTGCGCCGTGCTGGTGCGGAAGCTACGCCACGTCTTGGAATACGCGCGCGGCTGGCCCGTGCTGCCCGAGGTGAAACCGATCGCCGCCACCGCATCAACGTCGACCTGCAGCGACGCGCCGTCGAGCTGCGCCAGCACGTCGGGCATCCGCACGCATTGCGGCGGCGCCGGCGAAAGGTCCACGTCGGTGAGGCAGTAGCTGTCGGGATACTGCGCGCGGACCTGGTCGATCACGGCCGGCGCCCGCGAAGGCGGCATCAGCGTGATCTGCCCCCGCGCGGCGGCCGCGCAGAAAACCACGAGATAGCGGTAGCGGTCCTCGCACAGGTTGATCGCGTATCGCGCGTGCGGCAGCGATGCGGCAAGCGCGCGCACCTGCCGAGCGAACGTGTCCAGCGCGACCACGCCGACGCCGTCGAACGCGAGGGCCCGGTGGGCTTCGCCATGCATCAGGGGCACGGCAACTGGATTGGCGATGATGGAATCGACGACCGCGGACATGCTTGGCTTCAGTTTTTCTGCGGCTGCGCCGCTCCCCTGGCATTAGCTTACGCTGGCGTCCGCCCTCGCACCCAAACGCCCGTTTCATGCCCGTTTCCGCCGCCCCGCCCGAGCCATCCGCAGCCGCGCCGTCCGGCGGCGTGCGCTGGGCGTGGCGGCCTCACGCCCCGGGCCAGCCCGCCGAACCGCTG
>NZ_DASRTS010000070.1:0-55233 GCF_035655815.1 Lysobacter sp. | reverse complement strand
TACGCCTTGAACTCACCGCCGAAACGCTCGGCGCCCACCTTCGTCAGCGCTGCCGTCAGCGTGGTCTTGCCGTGGTCGACGTGACCGATCGTGCCCACGTTCACGTGCGGCTTGGTGCGCTCAAACTTACCCTTGGCCATGACAGTCGACTCTCGCTTTAGGACGGAATTGCTGGGGTGGATCACTACAGGATGGTGCTCACGACTGGAATCGAACCAGCGACCTCCTCCTTACCAAGGAGGTGCTCTACCGACTGAGCTACGTGAGCGGATTGTTCAAGCAGTTGTCTGTCGCGGCATCAATGGAGCGGGAGACGGGAATCGAACCCGCACCATCAGCTTGGAAGGCTGAGGTTCTACCATTGAACTACTCCCGCGCCGGACTGACCTGCTTGGGTACTGCACCGGTGGTTGGTAATGCCGCCGGTTTGTTGCTGCTGCCACCAGTCTCGCGACCGGGTTGGAACTGGTGGAGGGAGGTGGATTCGAACCACCGAAGGCGTAAGCCAGCAGATTTACAGTCTGCCCCCGTTGGCCGCTTGGGTATCCCTCCAAAAGAGCCCGCAATTTTGAGACCGGCCGCGAAGGTTGTCAACGCGGTTTGAACATCTATTTTCGCACCCGGGCACGATCCATGCAGTCCGGGCCCCGGACGGGGGGCTCCCGGCTCAGACGTTGAAGCGGAAATGCAGGACGTCGCCTTCCTGGACGCGGTATTCCTTGCCTTCCAGACGCAGGCGGCCGGCATCGCGGGCGCCGGATTCGCCCCGGTACTTGATGAAGTCGTCGTACGAGATGGTTTCGGCGCGGATGAAGCCCTTCTCGAAATCGCTGTGGATGACACCGGCGGCCTGGGGCGCCGTCGAGCCGGACTTCACGGTCCAGGCGCGCACTTCCTTCACGCCCGCAGTGAAGTAGGTCTGCAGGCCCAGCAGCTTGTAGGCCGCGCGGATCACCCGGTTCAGGCCGGGCTCGTCCAGCCCCAGGTCGGCCAGGAACGCGTCGCGGTCGGCGTCGTCGAGCTGGCTCAGCTCTTCCTCGATGGCCGCGCACACCGGCACCACCTCGGCACCCTCCGTCACCGCACGCGCGCGCACCGCGTCCAGGTGCGGATTGTTCTCGAAGCCGTCCTCGAGCACGTTGGCCACGTACATCACCGGCTTGAGCGTCAGCAGGAACAGGTCGCGCAGCAACAGCCGGTCGTCGTCCGACAGGCCCAGCGCGCGCGCGGGCTTGCCCGCGTCCAGGCCCTGGCGCACGCGCCCCAGCACCTCCACGCGCGCCTTGGCTTCCTTGTCGCCGGTCTTGGCCGAACGCTCCGCGCGTTGCAGCGCCTTCTCGACGGACTCCAGGTCGGCCAGCGCGAGTTCGGTGTCGATGGTATCGATGTCCGCGATCGGGTCGATGCGGTTGCTGACGTGGATGACGTCGTCGTTCTCGAAGCAACGCACGACGTGGGTGATCGCATCGACTTCGCGGATGTGCGCGAGGAACTTGTTGCCCAAGCCTTCACCGCTGGCTGCGCCGGCGACGAGGCCGGCGATGTCGACGAACTCCACGGCGGTGGGGATCACCTTCTGCGGCTTGACGATGTCCGACAGCGCATTGAGGCGCGGGTCCGGCACCGGCACGACGCCGACGTTCGGCTCGATCGTGCAGAAGGGGAAATTGGCCGCAGCGATGCCGGCCTTGGTCAGGGCGTTGAAAAGGGTCGATTTGCCGACGTTCGGCAGACCGACGATGCCGCATTTGATGCCCATAGGAATACTCCCGGGATTCGAGATTCGGGATTCGCGATTCACAGGCGCCGCCTGGCGAATCGGGAATCCCCAATCCCTAACCCTTGCTGGTGTGAAGCCGCTTCATGGCTTCGTTGAAGTCGCCTTCGACCGCTAGCGGCAGTACGTCGTTGGCATCTTCGAGGGATCGCAGGATGGACGCTTCGTCGTCCTGGCCGGGACGCCCCAGCACCCACGATGTGACGCGGTCCTTGTGGCCCGGATGGCCGATGCCGACGCGCAGACGGTGGTATTTGCCGTGGCCGAGCAAACGCGTGATGTCGCGCAGCCCGTTCTGCCCACCATGCCCGCCATCGAACTTGAGGCGCGCGGTGCCGGGCGGCAGGTCGAGTTCGTCGTGAACGACGAGCATTTCTTCCGGCTCGATCTTCCAGTAGCGCAGCGCCGCCGCCACCGACTTGCCCGACAGGTTCATGAAGGTGGCCGGCTTGAGCAGCCATACCGGCCGGCCGGCGATCTCGACCTTGCAGGTCTCGCCGAACAGCTTGGATTCAAGGCCGAAGCGGACGCCCTGGCTCAGCGCGAGGGCGTCAACAAACCAGAACCCGGCGTTGTGCCGGGTCCGGAGATGCTCGGCACCGGGATTACCCAGTCCGACGATGAGGCGCAAACCAGCCATCGTGCATTCACGCAGCGACCCGCCCGCGGATGCGGGCGGGTCGGCAGGACGCGATTACTTCTCGTCCTTCTTGGCGGCCTTGGTGGCCGGCACGTCCGCGGCCGGAGCCTCGGAGGTTTCCTCGGCTTCGACACGACCGTGCTTGGCGATCACGACGGCGACGTCGTGCTCCTTGCCCAGCTTCAGTTCCGGCAGCTCGACGCCCTTGGGCAGCTTGATGTCGGACAGGTGGACGATGTCGCCAACCTTCAGGCTCGACAGGTCGATCTCGATGAACTCCGGCAGGTCCTTCGGCAGGCAGCTGACGGTGACTTCGTTGAGCTCGTGGGTGATGACCACGTCGGCGGACTTGCCGGCCGGCGAGGTTTCCTGGCCGATGAAGTGCAGCGGCACGGATGCCTTCAGCGCGGCGTTGAGGTCAACGCGCTGGAAGTCCAGGTGCATGATCAGCTGCTTGAACGGATGGCGCTGGATGTCGCGCAGCAGCACGGCTTCGACCTTGCCGTCGATGTCGAGGTTGAGGATCGACGAGTAGAACCACTCGTTCTGGCTGGCCAGCCAGGTCTTCTCGTGCTCGAGCTGGATCGGCTGCGGCGCGGACTTGCCGCCGTACACGATGGCCGGGATGCTGGCGGCGCGACGAAGGCGGCGGCTCGCACCCTTCCCTTCGACGTTGCGGCCAGTGGCCTTGAGGGTATGTTCGGACATTTCGTTTACTCACTTTCACTGCGTTGGATCGCCTCGCGGCGATGGTGTGACTCTTCCGCGACCAGAAGAGCCCCTGTTCCCGGGAATCGGGAATCGGGAATGGAGAATCGTCAAGAGCGCAAACTACGTGCTTCTACGAATCCCTATTCCCAATTCCCCACTCCCGGCGTTCGATCAATCCACGTACAGCGAACTGACCGATTCGCCGAAGGCGACGCGGCGGATCGTTTCGGCCAGCAGCTCGGCGACGCTGAGCTGGCGGATCTTGCCGCAGGCCTTCGCCGCGTCGGACAACTTGATGGTGTCGGTGACCACCAGCTCGTCCAGCTGCGATTTGGTGACATTGTCCAGCGCCGCACCCGACAGCACCGGATGCGTGCAGTACGCGACCACCTTGGTCGCGCCCTGCGCCTTCAGCGCGTTCGCCGCGGCGCACAGGGTGCCGGCGGTGTCCACGATGTCGTCGACCAGCACGCAGGTCTTGCCCGCGACGTCGCCGATGATGTTCATCACCGTGGCGACGTTGGCGCGCGGGCGGCGCTTGTCGATGATCGCCAGGTCCGCGTCGTCGAGGCGCTTGGCGATCGCGCGCGCGCGCACCACGCCGCCGACGTCCGGCGAGACCACCACCATGTTGTCCGTGCCGTGTGCGCGCCAGATGTCGGCGAGCAGCAGCGGCGAGGCGTACACGTTGTCGACCGGAATGTCGAAGAAACCCTGGATCTGGTCGGCGTGCAGGTCGACCGTCAGCACGCGGTCCGTACCCACGGCCCCGAACATCTTCGCCGCAACCTTCGCCGTGATCGGCACGCGCGAGGAACGCGGGCGGCGATCCTGGCGGGCGTAGCCGAAGTACGGCACCACCGCGGTCACGTTGGCGGCCGAGGCGCGCTTGAGCGCGTCCACCAGCACCAGCAGTTCCATGAAGTTCTCCGCCGTCGGCGCGTTCGTCGGCTGGATGACGAACACTTCCTGGCGGCGGACGTTCTCCTCGATCTCGACCTGCACTTCGCCGTCGGAGAAGGTGCCCACCAGCGCCTTGCCCAGGCGGATGCCGAGCTCCTTGCACACCGCTTCGGCCAGCGGGCGGTTGGCGTTGCCGCTGAAAATCAGCAGGTTGCGGTCGTTCTGCATGGTGGTCGCCGGGTTCGGGAGTCAGGGATTCGGGATTGGAAACTCGACGGCCAGCAGAGTCTCCAATCCCGAATTCCCAATCCCGGATGAAGTTGGCAGGGGCGGTAGGATTCGAACCTACGGATGCCGGGATCAAAACCCGGTGCCTTGGGCCACTTGGCGACGCCCCTGGATGACTCCCTCAGGGAGCCGCTACAGCGTTCTTCGTCCAGTCCGCCAGTGCGCGGTGCAGCGGGGAGGCCTGCGCCCCTTCCGCCACCCAGGCCCGAAGGCCCGGAGGCAATGTCGCCAGCGCCGCTTCGGCCTGTCCGCGCGTGGCGAACTCGACGAAACACCCGCTGCCGGAACCGGTCAGTCGCGGCGATCCGACCTGCGACAGCGCCGCGAACACCGCCTCGACGGCTGGTTCGCGGGCGCGCAGTACCGGCTCGAACGCATTCCCGAGCGGTGCACCTGAAACGAAGTCCGACATTGTCGCGGGAGGGGCATCCCGCGTCAATTCAGGCGCACGGAACAAAGCCGCGGTCGGCGCGTGGACGCCAGGGTCGGCCAGGAGGTACCAGGCTGGCGGAAGGTCCACCGGGCGGAGCTGTTCGCCGACGCCTTCCGCCCAGGCGTTCGAGCCGCGGACGAACACGGGCACGTCGGCCCCCAAGCGCAGCGCAATGGCGGCGAGCTCCTCAACCTCCAGCCCGGCACCCCAGAGGGCGTTCAGGGCCACCAGCACGGTCGCAGCGTCCGAGGACCCTCCGCCAAAGCCGCCGCCGGCGGGAATGCTCTTGTCAATGATGATATCGGCGCCGGCCAAGACGTTTGCCGAAGATCGGAGCATGTTCGCCGCACGAACCGTCAGGTCGTCCGCTTCGTCGACGCCAGGCACGGACGGCCCATGACGGTGGATGGCACCATCCTGTCGCACCCGCAGGCGTATGGAATCCCCCCACTCCAGCAGCCTGAACACGGTCTGCAACAGGTGGTAGCCGTCGTCGCGGCGTCCCGTGATCCGCAGGAACAGGTTCAGCTTGGCCGGGGCGGGCCAGATCGACCAGCCGGCACCGGCCAGGGTTTCCGAACTCACGGGGCTGGGGCCAGCGACCACTGGTCCACGATCAGACGGACCTTCGCCTGCCCGCGGGTGGCGACCAGACGAGCAGGCAGCAGCGGCTGGCCGGTTTCCTGCCACTGCGTGTAGTCGATGATCCAGCCCGCCTGCTCCAGGCGCGCCGGACGCCCGCCTTCCCCGTAGAGGACACGGGCCTCGCCGAACTCGGCGGGAGCCGCGCCGACGCCGCGCACCCAGTCCGCCATCGCACGCACCGGGATCTCCCAGCCGGTGGTCTCGTGGAGCATGGCTTCGACGTTGTCACTCTGCCGCGGACCGCCCTCCACGCCTTCCAGACGCGCGCCCTCGGCGTCGCCGCTCAGTCGCCAGCTCTGCCGCGTGACCGGCGCGCTCAGCGACACCGTGTAGCGCTCGCCGGCCTGCTGCCAGTCGATGCGGCCGCTGCCGCCCTGGCTGCCATTGGAGACGGCGATGCGTCCGGACAGCGACCACTGCGTGAGTTGCGCACGCTCGCGATCGGCCGCCTCCGCCTGCGCCCGGTCGACCGGGACCGCAGGCGGACGCGCAGGCTGCGACACGCAGCCGGCAAGCGCGAGGGCCAGCGCCATGGGCGCGAGGAACGTGCGGATGCGGCTCATGCGCCGGTCTTCTCCAGCGCGCGCTTGAGCGAGCGGTTTTCGGGGTCGATCTTGCGGGCCTGCTCGAAGTACTTGCGCGCCTCGTCCTTGCGGCCCAGTTCCCACAGCACTTCGGCCAGGTGCGCGGCGATCTCGGCGTCCTTCTGCAGGGTCAGGGCACGGCGCAGTTCGACCAGCGCCTCTTCCTTGCGGCCCAGGCGGTAGAGCACCCAGCCGTAGCTGTCGATGATCGCGGCGTTGTCGGGCTCGGCGGTGCGCGCGCGCTCGATCAGCTGCAGCGCCTCTCGATAACGCGTGGTGCGGTCGGCCAGCGTGTAGCCCAGTGCGTTGAGCGCGGCGACGTTGTCGGGCTCGGTGACGAGGATCTTGCGCAGGTCGGCCTCGGCACGCGGGATGTCGTCACGGCGCTCCCAGCTCAGCGCGCGGGCGTAGAGGACTTCCGGGTCGTCGGGGAAAGCCGCCAGGCCGCGCGCGTAGGCGTCCATCTCGCCGCTTGCGTCCTTGTCCTTCTGCCGCAGCGAAGCCTCCAGCAGGTAGGCATCACGACGCGCCTCATCGTCGACCGACGCGTCGGCCTGCAGGTCGCGAAGCGACTTGTACGCTTCGTCGCCTCGCTCGAGTTCGTGCAGCACGTTGGCACTGCGCAGGCGCGCGGGCCAGCGTTGCGGACCGCCCGGCACGCCGCGGTACCACTCGAGCGCTTCGTCGAAGCGGTCGAGGAATTCGGCCATCTGACCCAGCAGCAGGCGCCGCTGCGGATCGGGCTCGCTCGCCCTGGTGCGAAGTTCCTCGTACAGGCGGGTCAGTGCCGCCTTGTCCTCGGCCTGCGCCAGCAGCGCGGCACGCATTGCATAGGTCTGATCATCCTGCGGGCCCTTGGCGACCACGGCTTCGGCGGCGTGGTAGTCGCCCAGGCGGTGGTATTCGTCGGCGATGGCGCGGCGCAGGTCGGCATCGTCGCCAGCCTGGGTCGCCAACGACGACAGCAATTCGCGCGCCTCGTCGGTCTTGCCGGACTCGCGCAACTGGTTGGCGCGTAGCAGGCCGACGCGGGCCTCGCCGGGGAACCGCTCCACCACCTCCTCGACGATGCGCTCGACGAGTGCGGGCTGTTCCAGCCCTTGCGCCAACCCGCCGAAGGCCAGCCAGGCCGGCAGCTTGTTGGGGATCTGGTCGTCGGAAATCAGGCGTTCCAGCAGGCGCGCAGCCTGTTTCGGATCGCGCGCGCCACCGCTGAGCACGCCCAGCGCCTGCCGCCAGCCGGAGTCGCCGGGCGACTTCAGCAGCTGGGACAGGTGCTTGCGCGCGGCGCGCTCGTCGCCACGACGGATCGCGAGCACGGCCTCGGCCGCGGACAGGTTGAGCCCTTCCCCGCCCTGCTTGCGCCACAGGTCCAGCGCCTGCGCGGCGCGCTTGTCGTCCTTGGCCAGTAGCGCGATGCGGGTGGCGCGTTCGGCCAGGGCGACGTCGTCGGCGTCGCGGGCAGCCTGCAGGTAGGCCTGCGCCGCGTCGTCCAGGCGGCCGGACTGCAGGGCGAACTCGCCAACCAGCAGCGATTCGAGCGACGCGCCGGTCGGATCGGGCGCAACCGCCGGCTCCTTCTCCGCGGCGAACGCCGGTGAAGCGAGGAGCATGGCGACGAGGATGGAACGGATCGTGCGCGAGGCAACGGGCATCGATGAAGCCTGCAGACAGCCGGGACGGGACGGGGCCGGTAGAATGTCGGCCTCCGGGTAGCCAGCAGCTTATCGCAAGCACCTGAACGGAAGAGTCGGGCGTCAAATGAGTTTGTTCGTACTGGGCATCAACCACCAGACCGCGCCGGTCAGCCTGCGCGAGCGGGTCGCGTTTTCCGGCGACACGGTTCCGGCTGCGCTGGGTGCCCTGAAGACGCTGCCGCAGGTGCACGAGGTGGCACTGCTGTCCACCTGCAACCGGACCGAGCTGTACGCCGTGGCCAACGACGACGGGCAGGCGCTGGCGGACTGGCTGGCAACGCACCCGGACGATGTCGGCGACCTGCACGCCTACCTGTACCGCCACCGCGACGCCGACGCCGTGCGCCACCTGTTCCGCGTGGCGACAGGACTGGATTCGCTGGTGCTGGGCGAGCCGCAGATCCTGGGCCAGGTGAAGGACGCCTGGGCGACCGCGCGCAGCGCGGGCACGCTCGGCAACCAGCTCGACCGCCTCTTCCAGCATGCCTTCACCACCGCCAAGCGCGCCCGCACCGACACCCGCATCGGCGCCAATCCGGTGTCGGTGGCATCGGCAGCTGTGCGCCTGGCGCAGGAGTCGTTCGCGCGCCTGGACGATTCGACCGTGCTGATGATCGGCGCGGGCGAAACCATCGAACTGGCCGCACGCCACCTGGTGCAGGCCAAGGCCAAGCGGCTGCTCATCGCCAACCGCACCCTCGCGCATGCGCAAGACCTCGCCAGCCGCCACGGCGGCTTCGCGCTGCCGCTGAGCGAACTGGACAAGCACTTGGGCGAGGCCGACGTGGTGATCTCCGCCACAGCCAGCCGCGACCCGATCCTGCATCGGCCGCAGCTCGCCGCGGCGCTGGCCACGCGCAAGCATCGGCCGATGCTGCTGCTCGATATGGCCGTGCCGCGCGACATCGCGCCGGACGTGGCCGAGCTGAAGGACGTCTTCCTGTACACGGTGGACGATCTGGAGCGCGCCATCGAGGACAACCGCCGCAGCCGCCGCGAAGCGGCCATCGAGGCTGAGGCCATTGTCGAGCTGCAGGTCGCGCGTTTCACCGAAACGCTGGCCGCCAGCACGCGCACCGAGCCGCTCAAGCGTCTGCGCGCCCACGGGGAGGCCGCGCGCGCCGACGTGCTGGCGAAGGCACAGCAGCAACTGGCTGCCGGGCAGGACCCGCAGGAAGTCCTGAACTTCCTGGCGCACACGCTCACCAACCGCCTTTTGCACGCGCCGACCATCGCGCTGCGCGAGGCCGCACTGACCGGCAACGGCGACCTGGCTCGCGCCGCCGAAAAGCTGTTCCCCGTCAGCGAGGAACGAGTGGAGAGGAACGAGGAACGGGAGAATTAGCTCGCAGCGGGCTTTTTACTCGTTTCCCAATCCTCTCCACTCGCTCCTGGCCCCATGACCCCAACGCTGCGCCGCAAGCTCGAAGCCCTCGCCGAACGGCGCGAAGAACTCGAACGACTGCTCTCCGATGCCGGCGTCATCGCCGATGCCGACCGCTTTCGCCGGTTCTCGCGCGAGTTCGCGCAGCTCGAACCCGTCGCCACTGCGCTGAAGGCGGAAACACAGGCGCGCCAGGACCTGGCTGCCGCCGAGGCGATGCGTGCCGATCCGGAACTGGCCGAACTGGCCGAGGAGGAGATCGCCACCGCACAGCACCGCCTCGAACAGCTCGACGCGGAGCTGCTCGCGCATCTGATTCCGAAGGATCCGCGCGACGAAGGCGACCTGTACCTGGAAGTGCGCGCCGGTACCGGCGGCGACGAGGCGGCGATTTTCGCCGGCGACCTGTTCCGCATGTATGCGCGCTACGCCGAACGGCAGGGCTGGAAGGTCGAAATCGAATCCAGCAGCCCGGGCGAACACGGCGGCTTCAAGGAAGTCATCGCGCGCGTGGAAGGCCGCGGTGCGTATTCGCGGCTCAAGTTCGAATCCGGCACGCACCGCGTGCAGCGCGTGCCCGAGACCGAATCGCAGGGGCGCATCCACACCTCGGCCGCGACGGTGGCGATCATCCCGGTGGAAGCCGAGGGCGAGCCGATCGAGATCAATCCCGCCGACCTGAAGACCGACACCTTCCGCTCCAGCGGCGCGGGCGGCCAGCACGTCAACAAGACCGAGTCGGCGATCCGCATCACCCACGTGCCCAGCGGCATCGTGGTCGAAAGCCAGACCGAGCGCAGCCAGCACGCCAACCGCGACAAGGCGATGAAGCGGCTGGCGGCGATGCTGTCCGAAGCCCAGGCCGCGAAGGCCGCCGCGGCGCAGGCCGCCACGCGCAAGCTGCAGGTGGGTAGCGGCGACCGCAGCCAGCGCATCCGCACCTACAACTTCCCGCAGGGCCGCATCACCGATCATCGCGTTGAAGGCCTGACCCTGTACGACCTGCCCAACGTCATCGAAGGCGGGCTGGACGAACTGGTCGGCCGGCTGCAGCACGAGCACCAGGCCGACGAACTCGCACGGCTGACGCAGGAAGGCTGAGCGGCCAGACAGCGCGACTTGAACCGTCATCCCCGCGTCGGCGGGATCCAACGTTCCGGCGACGCTGCCTTGCCGAAACATGCCGACTCTGCCGCCTGGATTCCCCGCCTTCGCGGGAATGACAGCAAATCAGCGGGCTCACTAGAATCGACGTCACCCCCGAGCCCGGACGTTCCCGATGCCCCTTGCGATCCAGCGCGTCACCGCCGCCGAGCTCGACGCCGTTGTCCCGCTGTTCGATGCGTACCGGCAGTTCTATTCGCAGCCATCCGACCTGCCGCGCGCACGCGCGTTCCTGCAGGAGCGGCTGCAGCGCGGCGAGTCGGTGATCTTCCTTGCCATGCGCGACGGCGAAGCGGTGGGCTTCACCCAGCTCTATCCGATGTTCTCGTCCGTGCGCACCGCACGGATGTACATCCTCAACGACCTGTACGTGGCCGCGCATGCGCGCCGCGGCGGCGTGGCGCGCGCACTGCTGGACGCAGCCGAGGCGTTCGCGCGCGACGATGGTGCGGCCGGCATCGTGCTGGAGACCACGCGCGACAACGACACCGCACGCGCCGTGTATCGCGACGCCGGCTGGCACGAGGATCAGACGCAGTGGTACAGCCGTTCGTTTCCGCCGGCGGACGAGGCGCTGTTCTCCTACGGCACGCTGCAGGACGAAGCCGTGCAGCGCCGGTTGTTCGATCGCCGGCTCGACGGCTCGGCGGACGCACTGGTCGGTTTCCGCATGGACTGGCTGGAAGAACGCGACCCCGACGCGGTGGCGACCAGCGGCGTGGTGAAGCACCCGGTCGTCCATGAAACGGGGTCCGATGGCGATCGCGTCCCCGGCCAGTTGCTGCGCATCACGCAGGCGGAGCTGCAGCGCGCCGACGAGTACGAACAGGGCGACTACCGCCGCGTGCGGGTGACGCTCGCGTCCGGCCGCAGCGCGTGGCTGTACGTGGCGGCGCAGTGAGCGCACTGGGCGCACGCGATCAGGCCCGCATGGCGGTGCAGCGCGCGCCGCACGATGCGATCGCGTGGATCCTGCTGTCCGAGGCCGAACTGGATGCAGGCGATGCGCGCGCTGGTGAAGCCGCCGCACAGCGCGCGCTAGGTCTGCGACCCGGGCATCCCGAAGCGCTGGCACGCCTGGGACGCGCGCAGTGGATGCAGGGGCGCCGCGAAGACGCCGTCGCGAGCCTGCGGGCAGCCGCGGAGAATGCGCCCGGGCACGCCGGCATCGCGGTGTGGCTGGGACATGCGCTGGAAGACGTGGGCGAAGCGGAAGCGGCCGCCGACGCGTATTCGCGTGCCCACGCACTGGCTCCGGCGGAACCGCAGATCGCCGCCTACCTGCTCGCGTGGCGGCGCAAGCTGTGCGACTGGCGCGAACTTGATGTGCTGGCGACGCAGGTGCGCGCGGCCGTGCGCAACGCGACCGCATCGGTCGAGCCCTTCGCATTCCTGAGCGAGGACGCGACCGCGGCGGAACAGCTGCAATGCGCTCGCCTGCGTGCGTCGATGGTCGCGCGCGGAGTGCGTCCGCTCCCGCCCGCACCGGCCGCGTCCCGCGAGCGACTGCGTGTCGGCTTCCTGTCCAACGGCTTCGGGGCCCATCCGACCGGTCTGCTCACGGTTGCGATGTTCGAGCAATTGCGCCGGCTGGATCCTTTCGACATCCACCTCTTCGCGTTGAACCGCGACGATGGCAGTCCGATCCGCGGCCGACTCCGCGAAGCTGCGGACGTGCTGCACGACGTGGCCCAGCAGCCGCATGTGCACGTGGCGCAGCGTATTCGCGACGCCGGCATCGACGTGCTGTTCGACCTGCGCGGCTGGGGCGGTGGGGGCGCGCCGGAAGTGCTGGCGATGCGGCCGGCGCGCGTGCAGGTCAACTGGCTGGCGTACCCCGGCACGTCGGGCGCGCCGTGGATCGACAACGTGCTCGCCGACGGATTCGTGTTGCCCGCGTCGATGGAGCACGCCTTCAGCGAGAGCGTGGTGCGCCTGCCCCGCTGCTTCCAGCCGTCTGACGTGCAGCGCGAACTGCTGCCGCCGCCTTCGCGCGCGGAGTGCGGACTGCCCGAAGACGGCGTCGTGTTCTGCTGCTTCAACAACAGCTACAAGCTCAACCCGCGCAGCATGGCACGCGCGCTCGCGGTGTTGCGCCAGGTACCCGGCAGCGTGCTGTGGCTGCTCTCCGGCCCCGGACAAGCCGACGCGCGGCTGCGCGATGCCGCACGCGTACACGACGTGGACCCGTCGCGGCTGGTGTTCATGGCCAAGCAGCCGCATGCGTTGTACATGGCGCGCCTGCAGCATGCGGACCTGTTCCTCGACACCGAACCGTACAACGCGCACACCACAGCTTCCGATGCCCTGTGGGCAGGTTGCCCGGTACTCACGCGACCTGGCGATACCTTCGCCGCACGCGTCGCGGGCAGCATCAACCATCACCTGGGCATGGACGCGATGAACGTGGACAGCGATGAGGCGTTCATCGCCCGCGCCGTCGCGTTGGCAACGACGCCCGGCGCGCTGGCGCAACTGAAGCGCGAACTCGCGGAACACCGCCGCAGGGCCGGCCTGTTCGACATGGGCGGTTTCGCGCGGGATTTCAGCAGCGCCGTGGAGCACATGGCTCGCGGCGACGTGGCGCGCCTTGACCCTGCCGCCGGGTGAGTCCAACCATTTACGAATAACCCACTGCCGGCAAAGCCATGACCGCCACCGACGACTTCATTCCGCTCAACCTGTGCGTGCTGACCGTTTCGGACACGCGCACGCTCGCGCAGGACAGCTCCGGCGATTACCTCGTGCAGGCGCTTGGAGACGCAGGCCACCAGTTGGTCGAACGCGAGCTGCTGCGCGACGACATCTACCTGATGCGCGCGCTCGTTTCGCGCTGGATCGCCGACGAACGCGTCGACGGCATTCTGGTGACCGGCGGCACCGGCTTCACCGGCCGCGACTCCACGCCCGAGGCGCTGCTGCCGCTGCTGGACAAGCAGATGCCCGGCTTCGGCGAGTTGTTCCGCGCGATCAGCCTGGACGAGATCGGCACTTCGTCGCTGCAGTCGCGCGCATTCGCCGGGCTGGCCAACGGGACGTTCCTGTTCGCGCTGCCGGGTTCGACCTCGGCCTGTCGTACCGCGTGGGAGAAGATCATCCGTTCGCAGCTGGACTCGCGTACTCGCCCGTGCAACCTGGCGACGCTGCGTCCCCGCCTGCGCGAACGCTGACACGCCGCCGTCACCGGCGGTTCCCCATCGTCGTTGGACCATCGCGCCTGCACGCCAGGCGCTACCGGAGCGAGGCCATGCCGCTGGACACCACCCTGCAGTTGCTCGCCAAGGCACGAGGCCTCAGCGCCGCCGACCTGGCCACCGCTATACCGCGCGCCGGTGCCGCCACGGTCAGCGCCTGGCTGAAGGGCGAAAAGCTTCCCGCGCGTGAACAACTCGACGCCCTCGCCCGCGCCTTCGGCGTGCCGGCCGGCGCATTGCTGGCGGAACTGGCGAGCACGCTCGACCCCGCCCGCACCAAGGGCGAACACGACCTGCTCGCCGCCTATCGCGCGCTCGACACGCGCCAGCAGGGCGCGCTGCTCGAAGTGGCGCGCAGCATGGCCGGCACCCGCACGCGCCGCCGCAGGAGAGCGTGATGGCCAAGCTGAAGCGCAAGGACTACAAGTCGCGGCTGGAGCCATTGCAGGTAGAACTGGTGCAGATGGCGCGCTGGCTCAGCGACAGTGGAAGGCGGCTGGTGGTGCTGTTCGAAGGCCGCGACACCGCCGGCAAGGGCGGCGCCATCGAAGCGATCGCCGAGCATCTCAACCCGCGCCAGTGCCGCATCGTCGCGCTGCCCAGGCCGAGCGAGCGCGAAATGGGGCAATGGTATTTCCAGCGCTACATTCCGCATCTGCCGGCCGCCGGCGAAATCGCGCTGTTCGATCGCAGCTGGTACAACCGCGCGGGCGTCGAGAAGGTGATGGGCTTCGCCGATGACGTGCAGGTGGCGACGTTCCTGCGCCAGGCCCCGACCTTCGAGCAACTGCTGGTCGACGACGGCATCCTGCTGTTCAAGTACTGGCTGTGCTGCGACCAGTCCAAGCAGGAAGAGCGCTTCGCCGAACGGCTGGAGGATCCACTCAAGCGCTGGAAGCTGTCGTCGCTGGACGTCGAATCGCGCGAACGCTACGACGACTACACGCGGGCGCGTGAGGAGATGCTCCGCGCCACGCATACCGCGCATGCGCCGTGGACACTGGTGGATTTCAACGACCAGAAGCGCGGGCGACTCGCGCTGATCCGCGACCTGCTCGACCGCCTCCCGGACAAGCGCGTGCCGGAGCACTGCGTCGAGTTCCCGCCGCTCAAGCACAAGCTGAGGCAGGAGCGCTACACGGTGATCGACCCGATCGTGCCCGGGAAGGATTGACCGGTCGCACGCGCGCGTTGACGCGGTCTTCATGCATAAGTTGCCGAAAGCAAAGGCATTCGCGCGGCGTGACGCGTCATTCAGCCGCCGCGGATAACTTAAGGAGATGCTGCTCAGGTCGCTACTCCTCCGGGTCGTACTGTGCCTGCTCCTCGTCTTTGACGGGATCTCGGTGGCAATGGCATCGACGCAGATGGCCACGGCGCGCATGGAAGCTCCGCGTTCGCCTGCCGAACCCGAGCGCACCGCCTCTGTGCCGCCGTGCCATGAGAGCGCTGTATCGGCACCACAGGTCACGACGTCGCAATCCGGAGGCGATGCAGATCGTTCCGGTCGAGGCGGGACGACGGACTGTTGCGCATCCGGGTCCTGCCCGTGCACATGCGTGCAACACGCGTTTGCCGCGATACCTGCGGGATGGCGGGTGGAATCGTTCGCCTCACACATGCACCACCCCGGTGCGCCTGACCCGGGCCATGCGGATGCTTTCCTTCCGCAACTGATCCGACCTCCGATCGGATAGCGCGCGAACGTCGGCGCCAGCAGGCGCGTGACGTGCGCGAACGACGGGCTTCTGAGCCAGAACGCGGACGTGGCCCATCGCCGCGCCTTTCACCTCGTTGCCCGACCGCGGCCGATGCACCGTGGTCGTGCTCACACGCCGCCAGATATTCAGGGGTCATCCCGTGAGCATCCCGCTCGACACTTCCGTATCCATGGCGTGGAAGGCCGCGCCGGTCCGGCTGCTGCGATGGCTTCGGGGCGACGATCGGCCACTGTCGGACCTGCAGGTCTCCCATGCCATCGGCCTGGCCCGGATCGCGTTGATCGTGGGATTGGTGTTCCTGCACTACCACGCGTACCCCAATTCCACCGCCACGCCCTTCGATGGACTCGACCCCGCCCATCATCCGGTCGCGACCTTCGTCAACAGCTTCGTGCTGTTCTTCTTCTTCAGCGCGGTGCCACTGCTCAGCATGATCTCGGGCTGGCTGTTCTTCTCCTTCCCTGCGCAACAGGCATCACAGGCCTTGCCCAGGCGCATCCGCGGGCGGTTTCGCTCCCTCTACGTGCCGCTGGTGTTCTGGAATGCCGTCTTCATGGCGCTGCTGTGGACGCTGTACCGTCTTAGCCCCGGATCGGAGCTTCTGGGCGAACTCGATTTCCGCTTCGGGCAGGCCTCGATCCTCGATTACGCCAATGCGGTGTTCGGCATCACGCATCGGCCGGTCGGGTTCCAGTTCTGGTTCGTGCGAGACCTGTTCGTCTCGATCCTCGTCAGTCCGCTGCTCTGGTGGTCGCTGCGCCGGTCGCCGTACGTCGGCGTGGCGGTGCTGGGCGCCGCGTGGCTGGTCGGCAGCGGCCTGCTGATCTTCTTCCGCACGGACGTCGTGTTCTTCTTCTACCTGGGCGGTTTCCTGCGCATGCGCCAAGTCCGGCTGGAAATCGGGCCCGGGGCGACGCTGGTCCTGCTGGGGCTGTACCTGGCGCTGGTCACCCTGCGCGCGCTGGCACCACTGTGGATCGAGTGGGAGGGAAGCCGGCCCGAATGGCTGACGGGCGCGACGCGGGCGATGCGCCTGGTGGGCGTGCTGGCTTGCTGGGGACTGATACAGCACGTCGCCTCCACGCGTGCCGGCATGGCACTGGCGCGCCAAGGCGGTCTCGCGTTCTTCCTCTTCGCGCTGCACTTCCCGCTCATCGCGCAGATCAAGCTGCTGTTGTGGCGGTGGGTGCCCGCCGAAACCGACGTCTGGATGGTCGCGCACTACGCGTCGAGTGTCGTGCTCACCGTGGCGATCGGCATGCTGGCGGGGTCGCTGCTGGCGCGCCATGCACCCGGGGCCTTCGCCCTCATGAATGGCGGGCGGGCGCTGGAAGGATCGTCGTCACGTGCCGTGACAGCTTCGGCGGCGTCGACTGATCGTCCGCACCAAGGCACAGGGGCCGGGAGTCCGTGAGGGCTTCGGCAATGCGCGTGCCGATCAGGCGGTGATGAAGCCCTCGCCCACCTCGTCGTCACTGGCCGGCAGGCGTTCCAGGTCGTCCACGCGGGCCTGTGGCGGGCCTTGCCGCAGCCATGCAGCCAGTGCGTCCAGCGCCGCGTCGCTGCCGGCCGCCAGCACTTCGACGCGCCCGTCGGGCAGGTTCTTCGCGTAGCCGCGCAGGTCCAGTTCAAGGGCCTGTTCGCGCGTGGAAGCGCGGAAGAACACGCCCTGGACCTTGCCGCTGACGACGAACCGCGCGGCGCTCATGACTGCCCGGCCTTCGGCCCGCCGGCCTTGGCGATGGCGGCCTCGATGTCCTTGGCGGTAACCGGGCCGAGGAACTTGTCGGCCACCTTGCCATCCGGCGCGATGAGGTAGGTCATCGGCAGGCCGCGCGGCGTGGCGAAATCCGCCGGCGGGTTGTAGGTGTCGACCACCGCGATGGGATACACCACCGGATGCAGCTTGAGAAACACCTTCATGTCCTCAGGCTCGATTTCCTCGTAGGCCAGGCCGATGACCTCGATGTGTTCGCGCATGGCATCCAGCGCGGACAGTTCGGGCATCTCCTTCAGGCACGGCTTGCACCACGTCGCCCAGAAGTTGACCACCACCCACTTGCCGCGACGCGCGGCCAGATCGTATGGCTTGCCGTCGATGGTGGCGATCTTCAGTCCAGGCACTTCGACGTCGCGCTCGGTGCGCGGCTGCTCGGCCGGCTGCGGCAGCGTCAGGGCGCCGGTGTCGCCCGGCGTCTGCGGCGTGGCGATGTCGGTGTCCGGCTCCTTCTTCTTGCAGGCGCCCAGAAGCAGCATGGCGACGAGCGCGGCGGCCAGCAGGGACACGGGTAACGGATGGCGGGACATGGGTCAGCTCTCGTCGGCGTGGATGGTGGACGCGCGGCGCTTGAGCAGCTCGCGCAGGGGCAGTCGCAGCTCGTCCAGTGCGGCGATGGCGGAACGTCCGAGCGAATCGTCGCGGCACGGCAACACCGCTTCGACCACGGGAATGCGCAACTGGCACGCCTCGTAGAGTTCGGCCAGCGAGAGTTCGTCCAGATCCCGCGTGAGCAGCCATTCGCCGGTCTCCGCGCGACGCACCACGCGGATCTCGTGCAGCTGCGCGAGCATCTGCTGCACCAGCGCGTCGGTGAGCATCGGCTCCAGCGTTTCGATCTCGTCGCTGTGCAGGCCGCGCCCTTCCGCACGCGCTTCGTTGAAGCGTGCGAGCAGGCGCAACAGTCCGTAGATCTCGAAGCCCAGCGGCAGGCGCATGCCGACTGGCTGGTAGCGGAACGCCGACATCGACGATGCCAGCGATGCGCCAAGCAGCACCGCGACCCAGCTCATGTAGATCCACAGCAGGAAGATAGGCACGAAGGCGAGCGTGCCGTACAGCTTCGAATACGAGGTGAAGTTGCCCAGGTACAGCCCGATGCCCCACTTCACGACTTCGAATCCGATGGTGGCGAGCAATGCCCCGGCCAGCGCGTGGCGCCAGTGGATCGTGCGGTGCGGCACCACGCGGTAGATGGCGGCGAAGGCCAGCAGCTCGATGCCCATCGGCGCCAGGCGCAGCATCATGGCCTGCAGCACGTGGCCGGCTTCGGTCTCGAAGATCGACATGGCGAAGAACCGCGCCGACATCGCCAGGCTGGCGGCAGCCATCAGTGCGCCCAGCGTCAGCACCGTCCAGTACACCAGGAAGCGGCCGATGCGCGGGCGCGCGGATTTCACCCGCCAGATGCGGTTGAACGTGGTCTCCACGCCGTTGAGCGTGATCAGCAGCGACACCACCAGTGCGATCACGCCGGCGGTGGTGAGCTGGCCCACGTTAGCCGAGAACTGCTTGAGATAGGCCTCGACCGAACGCGCGGCGCTCGGCACGAAGTTCGAGAAGATGTAGTCACTGAGCCGGTCGCTCCATTCGCTGAAGACCGGGAAGGCCGACAGCACGCCGAACACGACCATCGACAGCGGCACCAGCGCGAACACCGTCGTGTACGACAGCGCACCGGCCGCCTGGAACAAGTTGTCCTCGAGGAAGCGCCGCGCCAGGAAGCGGAAGAACGTGCCTACCCGGGCGCGGTCGCGTGCGCGCTCGCTCCAGCGATACAAGGTGTCCAGTGGCTCCATCGCGCGGAGGGTAACCGATGCACGCCGGTCGCGGGGTCACGAAGCCGCTATCCTGTGCCGCCTGAAGGAGGACGCGATGCCCGAGATCCTGGTGCTCTACTACAGCCGCGGCGGTTCGGTGGCGCGGCTGGCGCGGCACATCGCGCGCGGGATCGGCGAGGTGGATGGCATGACGGCGCGGCTGCGCACGGTGCCGCCCGTGGCTGCCGTCACCCAGTCCGCGGCGCCGCCGGTGCCCGAGGACGGTGCGCCGTACGTGGAGCCGCGCGACCTGGTCGAATGCGCCGGGCTGGCATTGGGCAGCCCCACCCGCTTCGGCAACATGGCCGCGCCGGTGAAGCACTGGCTGGACGGCCTCGTGGCCGAGTGGGCCAGCGGCACGCTGGTCGGCAAGCCCGCGGCGGTGTTCACTTCCACCGCCACCATGCACGGCGGCCAGGAATCTACCCTGCTGACGATGATGGTTCCACTGCTGCATCACGGCTGCGTGCTGATGGGCATTCCCTACACCGAGCCGGCGCTGAGCAGCACGCGCAGCGGCGGCACGCCGTACGGCGCCAGCCACGTCGCCGGCAACGACGACGACCCGCAGCCCACCGACGAGGAAGCGCAGCTGGCGCGCGCACTCGGCCGCCGCCTGGCGCAGTTGGTTGCGAAGGTGTCGGCATGAGCGCGCGGCACGTGCTGGTGATCGCCCTGCTGGCGCTGATGGCGTTGTATGCGGCGTGGTTCGGGTCGCAGCCGTCACCGGTGGCGGAACTGCTGGTGTTCGCTGCGCCGCCGCTGGCGCTGGCCGCGGCCGCGCTGCGCGGCAAGCGCAGCGCCTCGTTCTGGGCCGGCGTACTGGCGCTGGCGTGGTTCAGCCACGGCGTCATGGTGGCCTACACGCGACCGGACGAACGCGGGTTCGCGCTGGCCGAGGTCGTGCTCTCCATCGTCATCGTGTTCGCCGCCAGCCTGCCGGGCCTGCGCGCACGCTTCGGCCGCAAGCCCGGCTGAGCGATCCGCGCTGCGGTTCCGTCCCGGGCGGGCCGTATAATTCCCGGGTTTTCACAACGCGCGACCACGATGGAACAGCTCTGCATCGTCACCACCGGCGGCACGATCGACAAGATCTACTTCGACGACAAGTCGGACTACCAGATCGGCGAGCCGCAGATCGGCAGCATGCTGCGCGAGCTGGGCGTGGGCTTCCAGTTCACGGTGATCCCGATCCTGCGCAAGGACTCGCTGCACATCAGCGCCGAGGACCGCGAGCTGATCCGCGCCACCATCGCCGCGCAGCCGGCGCAGCACGTGCTGGTGACGCACGGCACCGACACCATGGTCGAGACCGCCAAGGTGCTGGCCTCGCTCACCGACAAGACCATCGTGCTGACCGGCGCACTCAGCCCTGCACGCTTCCGCGGCTCCGATGCGGAGTTCAACGTCGGTTGCGCGGTCGGTGCGGTGCAGTCGCTGCCGCCGGGCGTGTACATCGCCATGAATGGCCGCATCTGGGACCCGATGAAGGTGCGCAAGAACGTCTCGGCCAACCGCTTCGAACCGATCTGACGTCTGCGCCAGAAAAAGAAAACCCCGGCCGGAGCCGGGGCGAAGACGCCGCGCGGAAGGGGGGAGAGGACGCGGCGCGTGGAGAGAATCAGAAGGTCACGCTCCAGCTGTTGATGTAGCCCGTGTCCGCGTTGGCGTTGTCGTTCACGCGCAGCCGCCATGTGCCGTTGAGCGGCTCGCTGGTCAGGTTGCGCGTGTAGGTCTGCACCAGGTTGTCGGCGCTGCCGCCACTGCGGTTGTGCAGGTTGTAGACCGTGCCGTCGGGCGCCACCAGGTCCACGCGCAGGTCGCCGCGGTAGGTGTGCACGATGTTCACCGCGATGGACGCATTGCTCGGCGCGTTGCCGCTGCGGCCGGACACCGTGATCGGGCTTTCCACCGTGGCGTTGTCGCTGATCGCGTAGTCCGTGGTGTTGGTGTACGTCTGTGGGCCGCTGCCCACCGTCACCGAGGCGGTGCGCGTATTCGTGGCGCCGTCATCGTCGGTGACCGTCAGCGTGACGGTGTACGTACCCGCTGCGGCGTAGGTGCGGCTCGGATTGATCGCGGTGGACGTGCCGCCGTCGCCGAAGGTCCAGCTGCGCGAGACGATCGTGCCGTCCGTATCGCTGGAACTGTCGGTGAAGCTGGCGGTGAGTCCGCTGGTGGTGACGCTGAAGTTCGCCATCGGCGGTGCATTGCCGCCACCCGACGAATCCAGGCCGTCGATGAACTGCGCGCCGGTTCCCGCCGCGTCGAGCCAGTTGCTCAGGCGCGTGCTGTTGCTGCCGCCGCCCGTCCACGACACCGACACGCGACCGTAGTAGTCCGCCTTGGCGACGTCGGTCGCCGAGCACGACGACGGACCGCCATGCAGTTGGCCGATCACGCGCTTCTCCGGGCTGAACAGCGGCGAGCCGGACGAACCGCCTTCGGTCACGCCGATGCCCGGGATCCAGCGCACGAAGATGTGGCTGCCATCGCCCGGCGACGTCGGATTGGTGTTGGCGCCGCCGTAGCTGGTGGTGCGCGTGGCGCTGGTGCCGTGGCTGATGCGCTTCTCCGCGACGCTGGGATGGTGGATGCCCGTGGCGCCGCTGAAGTCGCCGCTGCGACGATCCCAGCCGTTCCAGAACAGGTTGAACGCCGCCGGTGCCGCGTCGTCCAGTTCGACCAGGGTGAAGTCGGACGCGGCGTTCGCGGCACGGAAGAACGAACCGGTCAGGAACTGGTCGAGGGTACCGTCGCCGTCCTGCCCGCTCGCGGCGGTGCCGGGAATGCGGCAGGTGGAGTTCTGGAAGTTCCAGTACGTCACCAGCGAAGCCGCGTTGCCGCTGTTGATGCCGCAGTGGTTCGCGGTGAGGAAGAACATGCGGCGATCGCCCGCGGTGTTGTTGAGCAGGCTGCCGCTGCAGAACAGGCTGCCGCCGGTGGAGATGGCCGCGACCGAACGGATCTGCGGACGCCAGCCGTCGCCTTCGGGGCATGCCACGTCGACGTTGCAGCTGCCGGACACGCCCTGCGGCTGCAGCAGTTCCTCGCCGCGTGCGAGGCGGCTGAAACCGCGGTAGTCGTGGCCGACCTGGCTCAGGCGCAGGCGCAGCGCGCCGGCCTGTTCGCGCGGCAGCACCACTTCGATCACCGCCTGTTGCCCTTCGATCACCGGCGTCCACAACTGGCCGTGGGTTTCGTTGTCGGCGGCGGTGAATATGCGTACCTGGCGTGGATCGGAGGTGGCGGTCTGGCCTGCCGGATACACCAGCATGCGACCGCCCTGCGGCATCGCGAATTCGCTGAAGCCGAAATTGAGCGACAGCGCGCCGCGCGATTCGACACGCAGGCGCCAGACAACGTTCGCGGCGTCCAAGTCTTCCCAGGTGCCGGAGTTGAGCGGGGTGAGGTCCACCGCCAGCGGCTGGGCGAAGCGGGTGGGCAGGTCGAGGCGGTCGCGTTCGCGATCCTCGGCCTGTAGGCGCGGCACGTCGACCGCGGGCATGGTGCGCATTTCGACGGTGGACAGTCGCGATATCGCATGGTCGAACGCGGCCGGACGAACGCTGCCGGACGCGGCCAGGGCACTGCCGATCGACAGTCCCAGAAGGGCAATGCAGGCGCAGATGCGTTTCATTGAACATGCTCCCTGTTCGGTTGATGGATCGCGCGCGAGGCGCGACGTGGCACCCGGCAAGTGCGATTCCCATCGGCGTCCGTGTCGCATCCGGCGACACGCCGTCGAACTGTTGCCACCCCCTGCGGGCCGGTACCGGTTGCGGCCCCAAGGCCATCCCGGCACGCGGCCGGGATGGCGTCCACCGTTGCCGGCGCGCGGCCGGCCCGACGGTCAGAAGGTGATGCCCCAGCTGTTGATGTAGCCGGTGTCGCCGCCGGCGTTGTCGTTGACGCGCAATCGCCACGTGCCGTTGAGCGGCTCGCTGCTCAGATCACGCGTGTAGGTGCTGTTGAGGTTGTCGGCACTGCCGCCGCTGCGGTTGTGCAGGTTGTAGAGCGTGCCGTCCGGCGCCACCAGGTCCACGCGCAGATCGCCGCGATAGGTGTGCACGATGTTCACCGCCACCGAGGCATTGGTCGGTGCGTTGCCGGTGCGTCCAGACACCGCGATGGGGCTGTCGACGGTGGTGTTGTCGCCGATCGCATAGTCGGTGGCGTTGCTGTACGTCTGCGGATTGCCACCGCCGCCACCGCCGCCACGGAAGGCCGCGATGGTGGCCTTGGTGTTCACCAGCACGCGCTGGTTGTGGCTGCGGTCGGCCGTGCCCATCGCCACGCCGTTGTAGGTGACGTCCGGATTGGACCAGTAGTTCAGGCGCGGGCAGCTGGGCGTGCAGTTGTAGGCCATGATCGTGCGCCACGCGTTGTTCGGTGCGCGGTAGCCGTGGCCGTACACGTAGGGCGTGTTGGTCGGGTCGGTGGCCGGATCATGGCGTGCCGACTGCAGGTGGCCGATCTCGTGCGCGAAACTGTAGTAGCCAGTGATGCAGTCCCAGTACGCCGTCGCGAACGCGGTACTCGCCGTGGAGCCGATGCCCGACGCCAGTCCGCACGCGGACGAGTCGTTGCCGACCAGCACGGCCACATCGGCGGCATTGCTGTCGCGCAGGGCGTGGATGTTGTCCATGTAACCGTCGCTGGTGCCGCGGAAACGCGACAGGTCCGTGCTCATGCCGACGTCCGCGTAGCTCACCGTGGTGTAGCCGGCCAGCTCCAGGTTGATGCCGACATTGGAGTTGACGTAGCCCTGGTTCGATTCGGCCACGGCCAGTTGCACCAGCGCCTGCATGTCGCCGCCGTACGCCGACACCGCGTTATTGGTGGCCACCACCAGCACGCGGATGGTCGCGGTCGGGCCCGGATCGATCGCCAGCGCACTCACCTGGCCCGCTGCCGGTGCCATCTGGATCTGCGGCAGGTCGCCGAACGCGCTCGGGTGATCCGGCGGCATCGCCGCTTCGTTCACCTCGATCACCGCGTGGCTGCCGTCGGGCAGCGGGCGGATGCGATACAGCTGGCCGTCCACGCGCACGTTGCCGGTGACGCCCTCGCCGCGGCGCACCAGGATCACCGAGTTGTTGCCGTCGTGACGCACTTCGCGCGCGGTGGCGGCGCGTGCCTTCGCGGTCTCGCGCACGTGGCCGATCCACACCAGGCTGCCATCGGGCTGCGCCTTGGCCTGTTCGAGCACCGCGTTGACGCGCTGCAGGCCCAGGTCCAGTTCGATCTCGGATGTCCGCGCGCTCACGACGCCGGCATCGGCACGCATGGCGCGCAGTGATGTGGTGGCCGGTTGGGCGGCGAGGCGGCTGGCGGTAGTGGCCGATTGGGCCTGTACCTGCGCGGGGCCGAGGAACAGCGGCTGGGCAGCGAATACGGCGCCGGATGCGAGGAGTGCGCCGGCGGCGACAGCCAGCCGTGCGCGCAGGGAAATGGTGCGGTCCATGGATGTGTTCTCCTGCTTGGATGGGATGTCCTTTCCCGCGACGCGTTCGGTGGTGTTGATTCGAAGTGCCAGCGTTGACACTTCGCCAACCCTTACCCCAACCCCTCTCCCGTGGAGAGAGGCTGCGACCGCGACGCGGCAGGTCCCGCTCCCGGCCTTGCCGGGAGCGGGTGTCGCACATGCGTGTAACGTCAGACGAAGTGGATCAGAACGTCACCGACCAGCTGTTGATGTAGCCCACGTCGCCGCCGGCGTTGTCATTGACGCGCAGTCGCCACGTGCCGTTGAGCGGCTCGCTGGACAGGTTGAACGTCATCGTCTTGTTGACGTTGTCGGCGCTGCCGCCGGAGCGGTTGTGGATGTTGTAGAGACTGCCGTCGGGCGCGACCAGGTCCACCTTCAGGTCGCCCTGGTAGGTGTGGACGATGGCGACCGTCACCGACGCGTTGGTCGGTGCGTTGCCGCTGCGGCCGGACACCGTGATCGGGCTGTCCACCGTGGCGTTGTCGCTGATCGTGTAGTCGGTGGCGTTGGTGTAGGTCTGCGTGCCGCCACCGCCGCCGGCGGTGTAGCTGCCGGTGAGGCTCAGGCCCGAGAACGCCGAGTAGCCGCGAACCAGCACGTGGTACGTGCCGGCCTGCGCCGTGGCGATGTTGCAGGTCTCGGCGTTGGTGCTGCCTTCGGACTTGCAGTCGTAGCTGGCCGTGGTCGGCGCGCTGCCGAACTTCACGAACAGGTCCGCGTCGCCGCTGCCGCCGGACGTGACGAACTTCAGCCCGGTCGCACCCGCCGGCACGGCCAGCGTGTAGCGCAGTTCGGTGCCGGTGCTGCCCGACAGACCCGTAACGGGCACGCCATTGGTCAACGTGCCGGTCGGCGGCGTGGTGCCATTGGCCGCATCGACTACTGCCTTGGCGTTGAGGATGCCCGGGCCGATGGTCTGCGACGGCGTCGACGGGAACGGGGTGACGTTGGCCTTGATCAACGCCTCCACCTGGGCCGGCGTCTTCGGCGTGGTCGACACCGACTGCAGCAGCGCGACCACGCCGGCCACGTGCGGCGTGGCCATGGAGGTGCCGTTGTACGACGCGTACGTCTCGCTGCCCGGCGTGGTGCTGCCGCTATTGAGCGTGGACAGGATGCTCGAACCCGGCGCGGCGATATCGATCAGCGAGCCGTAGTTGGAGAAGCTGGAACGCGCACCGGTGCTGGTGGTGGAAGCCACCGCGATGACGTTGGCGCAGTTGGCCGGCGAGGCGTTGGAGACGTTGGTGTTGTCGTTGCCGGCGGCGATGACCAGCGTGGTGCCGCGCGAGACGGCGCTGTTGATCGCATTCTGCGTGGTGGTGCCGCAGGCGCCGCTGCCGCCGAGGCTGAGGTTGATCACTTCGGCCGGATTGGCATTGGCCGGCACGCCACTGACGGTGCCGCCGGAAGCCCAGATGATGGCGTCGGCGATGTCGGAGTCGTAACCGCCGCAGGTGCCCAGCACGCGCACCGGCACGATCTTGGCGCCGTACGCCACGCCCGCCACGCCCTTGGCGTTGTTGGTCACGGCGGCAATCGTGCCGGCCACGTGCGTGCCGTGCCAGCTCGACGGCTGCGCCGCATGCGGCACGCCGCACTGGTTCGCGCTGACCCAGTCGCCCGGATCGCTCGGATCGCTGTCGCGGCCGTTGCCGTCGTTGGACACGGTGGTGTCGATGATGAAGTCGTAACCCGGCAGCACGTTGGCGTTGAGGTCGCTGTGGCTGGTGATGCCGGTGTCGAGCACGGCGACCACCGTGCCGCTGCCGTTGGTCACGTCCCAGGCCTGGTTGGCCTTGATGCCGTAGGTGCCCGAGTAACCCCACTGTTCGCTGTAGCGCGTGTCGTTGGGGGTGAGCAGCGGCTTGTTGATCTTGTCGACCTCGACGTACTCGACGCTGGGGTCGGCGGCGATCTGCCGCATCAGGCTTTCGGCCTCGACGCGATCGAGCCGGCGGTCGGCACGCACCACGTCCGCACCGGTGGCGGTGCGGCGCAGATGGGTGAGGCCCAGCGCCTTGCCCTTGCCGGCCACCGTCGAGGCGGCGGTGCTCAGCGAACTGCGCAGGGTGGCGGCATCCGCGCGCGCGGCGCTGCCGTCCTTGTACTTGACGATGAAGCGGTCGTTGCCGGTTCCGGCATCCAGGCCGGACAGGTTGACGCGGGCCTGCTGCGCCATCGCCGGCCCGGCGAAGGCGGACGACAGGGCGATGGCGGTGGCTGCGGAGAGCGCATGCAGGCGCATGCGGCGCTGACGACGTTCGGACATCTGTGGAACCCCCGAAGGTGGTACTGCGTGATGGACGACCCCGCCTGCCGGTGCCTTGGCACCATGCGGCGGAGCGCTGTGTACGGCCGCCACGTCGAGGTGGACGACCGGCCTGCTACAGACGACGACACCGGTGCCGCAGAGACTGCGACAGCCCGGCCATCACGCATGCCTGGATCGGGGACGGTCGTCCCGTGCCCGGGACCCGCGGATGCGCGGTGCCGGGTCTTGCGTCCCCAACCGGCCCGGCACCGGATCGGGGTCGGGCAGGCCGCGGACGGCCTGCTCAAAGTTGCTCAACGCGCACGGTACGGTCGCCCCTACCGCCGGGCGAATGAACAGGATCAGCAAAAAACGGGCTTGGGACTGGCGTCACGAACCTTCACGCGCGGCGCCCCGTTCATGTGGCGGCGTCTTCACGCCGCGCGCGGCGAATGCGCGAAAACGCGAACGCCCCGGGCAAGGCCGGGGCGTTCGGAAGGGGCGTCTTGTTCGGCCGGGTATCCGGCGGTGCCTCAGAACATGCCGGTTTCCAGCCGGGCCGCCTCGGACATCATCGTCCGGTTCCACGGCGGGTCGAACACCAGCTCGACGTCCGCCTCGGCGACGGTGGGGATCATCTCCAGCTTGTCGCGCACGTCCGCCACCAGGATGTCGCCCATGCCGCAGGCCGGCGCGGTGAGCGTCATGCGCACCTCGACCTTGCGCCCCGGCTGCTCCGGATGCGGCACGATGCGCGCCTCGTACACCAGGCCCAGGTCGACCACGTTGATCGGGATTTCCGGATCGAAGCAGGTGCGCAACTGGCGCCACACCATCTGCTCGACGGCCTCGTCGTCGGCGCCCTCGGGCAACTCGAGCGGTTCGGGCGCTTCCTTGCCGATGGCGTCGGCATCGCGGCCGGCGACGCGGAAGAGGTTTCCTTCGACGAACACGGTGTAGCTGCCACCGAGGCCCTGCGTGATGTAGCCGACGCTGCCTGCGGGCAGGGTCACCTGCTCGCCCTGCGGGACCATGACGACGTCGCAATCGCGTTCGAAGCGGACGGGTTCGCTGCTGCGGGAATACATGCCGGGTAGATTGGGGTGCCGGACCGCGGCACAAGGTCTGCCATTCTACCGGCAGTGGCGCGCGCGGACCCGGCCGCTATGCTGTGCGGCCCGCCGTTGTCCGAGCCGTCGATGACACCACCCGCCCCGCCTGCCCGCCGCGCCCCGAAGCTGTCGTGGCTGTTGCTGCTGCTCGGCGCCTGCGGATTCGCGGCCGCGTGGGTGCTGGGAAGCCTCTACACCGGCCGCCAACTGGGCTGGATGGCGGTGGTGGGCGCGCTGGACGTCGCCTGGATGCTGCGCCTGGGCCACTGGCGCCCGGGCCGGGGACGGATGGTGGCGGGCGTTCTCGCCACCGCCGCCGTCGTGGTCGTCTCCAACTGGTGGATCACCGCCACGCAGCTGGGCGCGATGATGGGCCTGGATCCGCTGGATTCAGCCACGCGCCTGGGTTGGCACCACGCCTGGATCATGGTACAGCTGGCCAACAGCGCGATGGACGCGGTGTGGATCGTGGTCGGATTGCTCGTTGCCGCTTGGCTGTCGCGCTGAACGCTCAGCGCTCGTCCAGGAATTCATCCAGGCAGGCGCCGAACGCGGTCATCGCGTCGTTGATCTGCGCGACCGACAGGCCGCAATAACCCAGCAGCAGCCCCGCGCGGTCCGGCGGCGAAAGGTAGTAGGGCGAGATCGGATACAGCCCCAGTCCATGGCTGCGGGCGCGCGCGATGAACGCCTCGCCCTGCGCCGCATCGCAATCCTGCAGCCACACGACCAGGTGCATGCCGGCCTGCGAGTCCTCGACCTGCAGACGGCCCCTGCTGCAACGCTGCAGTCCTTCCAGCAACGCGGCGCGGCGTTCCTTCAGCGTTTTCCAGGTGCGGCGCAGGTGCCGTTCGAAACCACCCTCGGCGATGAAACGCGCCAGCGCGGCCTGCTGGATGCCGCACGAACCGAAGTCGTCCTGCCACTTCGCGTTGACGAAATCCCCGCGCAGCCCCGCCGGCACCACCAGGTAGCCCAGCCGCAACGAGGGGAACATCGCCTTGGAGAACGTACCCACGTAGATGACGCGGTCGCCGTCGTCGAGCGAGCGCAACGCGGCCAGCGGACGCGCGTCGTAGCGGAATTCGCCGTCGTAGTCGTCCTCGAGGATCCAGCTGCCGTGCTGCCGCGCGTACTCCAGCAGTTGCAGGCGGCGCGAAAGCGACAGCACCGCCCCGCTGGGGAACTGGTGCGAAGGCGTCACGCAGATCAGCTTGGGCCCGCGCGCAGGCAGTGCATCGACCTGCAACCCGTGACGGTCGACGTCCACCGTGCGCACCTGCGCGCCGTGGATCTGCAGCGCCTCGCGCATCGCGTTGTAGTGCGGCTCCTCCAGCACGACCTCGTCGCCCGGGTCCAGCAGCACGCGCGCGGTCAGCGCGACGGCCTGCTGCGTGCCGTCGACGATCACCACGTCCTGCGGTTCCGCCTGCACCCCGCGGCGGCGCGCCAGGTAGTCGCACACGGCTTCGCGCAATGCCGGCAGGCCCTGCGAGGCGGGATAGTTGGGCGAGGTGTAGGCCGCGGCATGCGCCAGCTCGCGCGCCCACGCGCTGGTGAGCGCCGGGTTGGTGAGCGGCACGCCGTACTGGAACGCCCAGCGCACCCCGGGAATGCCACGGCCGGGAATGCGCAGGTGGTCATGCACCACGCGCGCCCGGCGCGCGAACTGCGACTGCGCGGGCAACGGCGCCTCCACCGCGTGCAGGGGCCGCGGCGCCTGCACGGGCGGGGTGACGTAGCTGCCCGAGCCGACCCGGCCGTCGACGAATCCTTCGGCACGCAGTTGTTCGTACGCGGCCAGCACGGTATTGCGAGAGACGCCCAGTTCCCGCGCCAGTTGGCGCGTGGCCGGCAGCCGGGCGCCCTGGCTGACGCGGCCGGCGAACACCGCGGTCTTCAGGGCACGCGTCAGCTGTGCGTGCAGGGGCCCTCGCCCGTCCAGCTGCAGGTGCATCGCGGCCGCTCCGTGTGGATTGGCCCCATTCAAACGCCCCGAATTGGCCCTTGCCAGTGCCAATTGTCCGCGGCTCCATAGGGCCATTCGTCCGCCGCCGGAGCGCGCCCGATGAAAGCGACCGTCCGTTCCATCCCCCTCGCCACCGGGGTTCGCCTGGCCCCATGGGCCTGGGTCCTTGTCACCGCCGTGGCCATCGGTACCGCCGACCTGCTGTTCGCAATGGCGTGGTGGGCCCCGCTGGGCAGTTCACCCGCGCGCATCCTGCAGTCGATCGCCGCCTGGGTGATGGGCCGCGAGGCTGCGTTTGCCGGCGGCGCGACGACCGCGCTGTTCGGCGCCCTGCTCTACCTGTACCTGATGAGCGCAATCGCCGCGATCTACCACGTGGCCGCGCGCGACCACGCGGTGCTCCGCACGCGTCCACTCATCGCCGGCGCGCTCTACGGCGCGCTGTGGTTCGTGCTGGTGCACCTGCTGGTGGTGCCGATGTTCTCGCTGGCACCGCCGAAGCGCTTCCCGCTCGACTGGAACCTGGCGTGCCTGCTGGCGCACATGGTGCTGATCGGCATTCCGTGCGCACTGGCGGCGCGGCGGTGGCACGGCGTGGGGCGCGACGGCTAGGTCGCGAGCAAGCTCGCTCCTACGGGGAGCTACGCATCCGTCTCGCATACAGCCAAAGCGCGCGAACGACATCGAAGCACCATCGTAGGAGCCAGCTTGCTGGCGACCTTCATTTGCAACGCCTCGCGCAAGCTCGCTCCTGCGACCAGCACGTTTGTGTCATTTCTAATTCGCGCCGCTGCAGGAGCCTGCTATCTGGCGACCTCCACCCGCAACCCGTTGCGAGCAAGGTTGCTCCTGCGAGCCTCACGCATGGTCCTTCCGCTCACTTCAAAGGCGCCACCGTCTGCTGGTAGGTGCCCACCAGTTCGCCCTTGGCGATGACGTGACCAGCGGCGGCCGCAAGCAACTGGTCGCGGTCGGCGCCCGGCGGCAGGTCGAGCATGCGATCCAGCGCCAGCACCTGGAAGTGATAGTGATGCGGCGGGTCACCGACCGGCGGACGCGGCCCGTAGTAGCCCACCGAACCCCGGCTGGTCTTGCCCTGCATCAACCCCTCGGGCTCGGTCAGGCGCATCTGCTCCTGCAGCGCCTCGGGCAGTGAGGTGACGTTGGCGGGGATGTTCCAGGCCACCCAGTGCACGAACGGCGTGATCGGTTTCGAGTCCGGATCCTCCATCACGATCGCGTACGACTTCGCGCCTTCCACCGCGGTCCACGACAGCGCCGGCGACAGGCCATCCTTGTATTCGCTGTGCTTCGGCGGAATCGGCGCGTTCTGCGGAATCGTCGCCGAGGTCACCTGCAAGGTTCCGCGCGCGGCGGTCTCCTTGCGCTGCAACGCGAGCGGCACGCCGATGCCCTTCGCCGCCTGCGCCTTCATCGGCCCGGGCGGCGGATTGGCGACCTTCACCGCGCCCGCGCGCTGCGCAGCGACGCGATAGATCACGCCGTTGACGTCGTCACCGACCAGCAGCGCGCCATCCTTCGCCACTGCCATGCCGACCGGGCGGCCGAAGTGGTGCTGGCCGCCATCGACGAGGAAGCCGGTGAGGAACGGTTCGATCTTCTGCGGCTTGCCGCCGTTGAAATCCACGCGCACGACTTCATAGCCCGAGGCCGGGATGCGGTTCCACGAACCGCGCATCGCGATGAACGCATCGTTGGCATACTCCGCCGGGAACGCGCCGCCCGGATGGAACACCATCTGCATCGGCGCGGCGTGCGCGGTGTAGCCCAGTGTCATCGGCGTGCTGATCTTCCCCCAGTCCTCGCGCGTCATGCCGCCCGGAGGTGGCGCGGCCTGCGGGTTGGTGTCGCCCTTGCCGTACACGTGCGGCCAGCCGTAGAGCTTGCCCTTCTCAAGCTTGTTGAACTCCTCCTGCTGCACCTCGTCGCCGAGCATGTCGATGCCGTGGTCGGCGCCCCAGAATTCGCCGGTCTGCGGATGCCAGCCGAAGCCGATGGTGTTGCGCAGGCCGCTGGCGAAGATGGTGCGTGTCTTGCCGTCGGGCGACATGCGCAGCATCGTCGCGTGCTCCGGGTTGGTCTCGTTGCAGGCGTTGCAGGTCGAACCGATGCTCACGTAGAGCATGCCGTCCGGCCCGAATGCCATGGTGCGGTTGGGATGCTGCCCGCCGTCGGGAAGATCGCCCACCAGCATCGTCGCCTCGCCGAGCCTGCCATCGGGCTGGATGTCGGCCACGAAGATCTCCTTCACGGTCGCCATGTACAGCTTGCCGTCGCGAATGGCGAGGCCGTGCACGCTGGGACGATGCGCGACCGTGACGGGTTCGCCATCGGCCTTGCCGTCGCCGTCCGCATCGCGCAGCAGCAGCACGTCGCCCTGGTCGCGCCGGCTCACGTACACGTCGCCATTCGGCGCCACGGCCAGGATTCGCGCGTTCTTCAGGCCGGTGGCGAACGGCGCCACGGTGAAGCCATCGGGCACTTTCAGCTGGGCCATGCGCTCGGGCGTGGCCTCCACCTGCCCAGGTCGCAGGATGTTCGCGGGCGCCTGCCTCTGCTCCGTCTTTTCCGCCTGAGCGGCGGCAATGCCGGGGACGACAGCGTGCGCGATGAGGATCAGACAACCTGCATGTCTCGGATTCATGGGGGACGCTCCTGCGATGCCAGTGAACGGGCCGCGCGCCCTCGAAGCATCAGGCCTCGACGCGCCGCGACGCCCCGAACCTAGCCAAGCCATCGTCGCGGCCACGTGCAACCGCCGCCTTGCACCGTCGCGGCAACGGGGCGACGACGGCGCCATCACGGGCAGCGAACTTTTTTGGCTCCGCACGTGGTTATCGAGCACTGTGCGCGAACCACGATTGGCCCTCTCGTCTGCGCACGAAGTGGTCCTGCAAACCACGACCGCGCATGGATAGCGTGGAGCCATTCCCATTGCCGGGCGCCTCCATGTCGTTGCAGTGCACTCCATGGCCGATCTCCCGCCTCTCCGCCAGCGACCGCTTCGATCGTGAAGGCTGGTGGCTGTTGTCCGGCTCGGCAACGCCGCTGTCTCTGCCGGTGGGCTGGGTTTCGCTGTGGTGGCCCATGAGCGGCACGTTGTCGATGCAGTCGATCGATTCGCAGTGGACGCTGCATGCAGGTCAGGCGCAGCTCTGGCGCGGCAGTGTCGTGCAGGCGCGCCCCTCGCACGACGCACAGTGGCGATGCATCGCGGGGCGCCTGAGCGACTGGAATGCACGGTTTGCGCGCATCGATGCCGAAGACGAACCCCTGCCCTGGCACGGCGATCCCGGCGCCGCGCTACGGGATGCGCTGCGCTCCATCGACTCCATCGCAGTGGTCGACGCCGTCACCACGTCCACGCTGGTCGAGGCGCTGGTGGAACGCCAGCGCGAGATCGCGGCATTCCTTCCACGCTGCCGCGGACGCACGCCACCGCATCGCCGCCAGGCGCTGTTGCGCCTGCTGCACGTGCACCACCTGATGCGCTGCCATATCGAAAGTGGCGACGACGCGCAGATCGACATCGGCTGGCTGGCCGAGCGCGCGCACTACTCGTCCGGCCACCTCATCCGCCTGCATCGCGACGTGTTCGGCGAAACACCGGGCGGTTACGTGGCGCGACTGCGCGACGCACGCGCGTGGCAGCTGGTGCGCGAGACCGACCTGCCAGTGGCCGCCATTACGCACAAGCTCGGATTCGAAAGCCAGAGCGCGTTCTGCCGTGCGTTCAAGCACGCCTTCGGCATGACCGCCACCGAAGCACGCCGGCAGGAGGATGCACGATGCGCCGCAGCTTGAACGCACTGGGATGGAGCCTGCTCGGCGGGCTGCTCGCCGGCACGCTGGACATCCTCTACGCCATCGGCTTCTGGTCCGCGTACGACGTACCGGCCCGGCGCATCCTGCAGAGCGTCGCCGCGGGCCTGCTGGGACGCGACGCATTCGCCGGAGGCGCGCGAACCGCAGCGCTAGGGCTGCTGCTCCACTACGTCATCGCCGCATGCATGGCGCTGACCTATGGCTGGGCAGCGCGCGACGCACGTCCCCTGCGCGATCGCCCGTGGCGCTTCGGCGCGCTGTACGGGCTGGCGCTGTACGTCCTCATGAACTTCGTGGTCGTGCCGCTTTCGGTGTCGCCGCGCGGCGCCTCGCTGCCAATGGCGTGGATGGCCTGGAGCGTGCTCGCACATATCGTCCTGGTCGGCTGGCCGTGCGCCTGGTTCGCGCGCCGCGGCTGGGACGGTCACTGGTCGAGCAGGCGACACGGCCTGATACCCGCCGCTTCCTGATTCCCCGCGCGTTGCGTGACGGGACTTTCCGGCGGGCCCACGCGCGCAGGCCCGCTCCAGGAGATCACATGAACGCAATCCAGCCTGCCCTCGCGCTGTTTCTGGCCTTCGCGCTGTCGCCCGTCCACGCCGGCCAGTGCAAGAAGATCCACGCCGACCTGGACGAGATGCAATCCACACAGGGCTGCAATCCGGGCCTGGCCTCGTGCTTCCTCGGCACGGTGAACGGCAACCACGGCCTGCGCGGCACCACGCACTTCGCCGCAGACAGCGCGGTGTCCACGAGCCCGAGCACCTCACCCAACTTCCTCATCTACAGCGGCCCGTTCGAGTACCGCACCGCGCGCGGCACCATCATCGCGCGCGAAACCGGCGTCACCACGCGCGGCCCCGAGGGCGTGGTCACCGCCTACCAGCAGATCGTGACGGCCACGGGCGAGTTCGCCGGCGCTACCGGCCACTTCTTCGTCAGCGGCCACAAGTCCGGCGGCACCATCAGCACTTTCGTCAACGGCGAGATCTGCCATCCGTGATGGCGATGAAGGGAGCGGCCACGTGCCGCCCCCTTCGTCACGAGCGATCAACGTCCGGCCAGATCTGCCTGCGCAGGAATACGGAAGCGCGAGATCGTCCAGCGCGTGACGTCCTCTTCCCACTCGTCGCCCTGCGCCGCCGTGATGGGCAGCGCCAGATTGATCACCAGCATCCAGTCGCCCTGCACCGCACTGGCGGCGGGGAACAGCAGGCCACGCGGCGCGCCGTCCGCATCGATGCCTTCGAATCGGCCGGCCCGCGCACGCACGCGGCCCTTCTCGTCCAGCGCCACGATGCTGTCGACCTGGTTGGACGCAGCCCACAGCCGCCCCTGGTGGAACAGCAGTCCGTCCGCCCCGTACACGCCTTCGGCCAGCACCGAAACCGGCCCACTCGGCATCGTCATCCGCAACACGCGACCATCGCCGGCATTGTTGATGTACAGCACCCGCTCATCGGCGCTGAACGCCATGCCGTTGGCGCCAAACGGCAACGCACCCGTGGTGCCCAGCAGCGGATCGCGCGAGAACAACTCGACCTTGCATGGCGCGCACTGCGTCGCGCGCTCGATGCGGTAGATGGCGCCCTGAAACGAATCGGACACGTACAGATTGCCCGTTCGGTCGAACACCATCCCGTTGATGGCGGGCAGACCCGACGCGCCATAGGTGATGCGGTCGTGACTGCCATCGGGATTCTCGATTCGACGCTCCGTCGGCGCAGCCGGCGATAGCGTCGCGAAAACAGCCACATCCTCGACCGGCGTGTTCGCGTCGAACCCGGCGGGCATCCGCTGCAACCTGGACGCGCCGAAGTTGAGCACATAGACCTGTCCATCCCGGAACGCCACGCCGGTCAGCGGCGTCGCGCCAAAGCTGCGCTGCGCGATGAGCTCGCCTTTCGCCGAGTACCGCAGCAGCGCGTTGTTGCGCGCGGACTCCGGCATACGCGCATCGAACGTACCGACGAAGAACTCGCCGCTCTCCGGATCGACCGCGATCCCCTCGGGATGGCGCACGCCCTGAGGAAGCACCGTGAACCGCTCGACCTCGATCAGCATCGGGCCATCGCCCATTTCCGTGGCGGCCACGACCAACGGAACCCACATCAGCAGGAAGCCAGCCCCCCGCCACCACGACGAACGCTTCATCTGTGTCTCCCGATTGTGGACCGCATAACCGCCGCGCCATATCACCTGTCATCGCCGCGCGAAGTGCGCAGGATTGGCAGGTGCCAAGTCGGAGATGGCCGTGACGATCGTCGGCCGGCGAACTCGCGCGGTCTTGCATGCCTGTGCGCTTGCGGGAGGGGGGATGCACCCGCCGGATGCCTTGGAGGCATCGAAACAGGATGCTCACTTCTGGGCGCATGGCTCGCCAGGGCGGGTCGATCGGACGTTGATATGGGTGCTAATGTCCGTTTCCGGTCGAAGCGGTTCGTAACGTATAGCCAGAATGTGTAATCAGAGATGGTGCGGGACGGATTGATATGGACAGCCTGCTCGACACCCTCTCCGACGACGAGCTGAGATTCATCGCGGAACGAGATTACGGAGTTGACTGCGATGCGCACCTTGCCGAACTACTCAAGCTCATTCGCGAGCAGAGTGGCGTTCTCTCTGATGAGCAGTTCTGGCACCCCTACGAGGTCATCGAGCTTTGCGCGCACGCATTGGAGCCGGGACACGAGCGGGAGTTCGCGGCATGCACCTTGGTGGTAATCAACGCGGTGGCCACGGGATACGACACGTCCACGCGCCTAGACTGGAAATTCAACGATCGAGCAGACGACTACGATCGACTGCCATCGGAACTCCGGGAGCTCATCCTCGCCGCTTATGCGGCGACCGGCCTGGAATTTGGCGATCCGTTCTAACGCTGATGTCCGTCTCCGATCCATAGTGAGGGCAAGCAGTGTTCGCCCTGACAGGATCATGCAAGGATTCGCCGAACGCCTCCATCCTGGAGCCGAGGCGCGACCATTGGAGGACGTGTGGCAGAAGTTGAAATACGCAGGGCACGACTTGGCGATGAAGATGCCTTGTCGCTGGTAGGGCAGGCGACTTTTCTCGAAACGTTTTCCGGCGTCCTCGATGGCGCCGCCATCACGCAGCATTGCCGCGAGGCGCATTCGCCCGCGCGTTACCGCGACTGGCTGAAGGATGCACGGTCGGCCATCTGGCTGGCGGGCGCCGTTCCCGGGGATGCGCCGGTCGGCTATCTCGTCGTCGCGGAACCTGATCTTTCCGTCGCGGACAGGGCCAACGACCTGGAGCTCAAGCGGATTTATCTCCTGGGGCGCTATCACGGGGGCGGCCTGGGCAAGAAGCTGTTGGGACAGGCCATCGCGCATGCGAGGGGCGCGGGAGCGTCGCGCCTCCTGCTCGGTGTCTACGCTGGAAACGACGCGGCGATCGCCTTCTACCGGAAACAAGGTTTCAGCCACGTGGCAGATCGCCAGTTCGTGGTCGGCGGAACGGCCTATGCTGACCATGTCATGAGCCTGCAACTCACCTGACGAGTCCCGACTTCGTATTGTGTGCAGCGTGGCCGGTACCCAAGCGCACCTGGCCTTTGCGCTCGACGTGAAGAACGAGTGCCATCAGCACGTCGCCTTCGCCGAACCGGATAGCCATTCGTTACGAAATCCGACTGCTACCCCCGGCTATTAGCGTCTTTGCTCTCGGCGGCCCGCTTCCCGCCTCTCCGTGGCTCCACCTACACTCCCGCCGGGGACATCCAGGGGAGGTATCGCGATGGACACAGGGGACACGACCGTCGAAAAGGCGAACCGCCCGCGCCGGTGGTGGTGGGTGGTCGCGGGTGCGGCGCTGGGCGTGGTACTTCGAATCGCCTTTGGTGCGCTTCCATCGAGCATGGGAGGCCCGATGTCGCTCGGCTTCATGGTGGGTACGCCGCTCGTGGTCGGGGCGCTCACCGTGCTGGGTGCGGTGCCTGAGCGCAGGACCGGGCCGTTCCTGATCTTCGCACCCTGGGCCGGCATCGGGCTGATGCTGCTGGGCTGCGCGATCACTCTGCTGGAAGGATCGATCTGCCTGGCCCTGATGGCGCCACTGTTCCTCGCGCTGGGCAGTCTCGGCGGCGTGCTGATGGGCGTCGCCCTGCACTTCGTCCCGGGCTCATCGTCCCGGATGGGTGCCGTGGCAGTGCTGCCGTTGCTGATGCTGGCCGGCGAAGGCCGCGCACCGCTGCCGGACCGGGAGGTGGAACTGCGCCGCGAGGTGGTGGTCGACGCATCCGCCGAAACCATCTGGAACCAGATCCTGGCCGCGCGTGCGATCCGCCCGGAGGAGCTTCCGGTCAGCCTCACGCACATGATCGGCGTGCCCAAACCGCTGGAAGGCATCAACGTCCGGACGAACGACGGCGAGGTCCGATTCTCGCGGTGGGAGCGCGGCGTCAACTTCCGCGCGTACGTCACCTCGCGCAAGGAGCATGAGTCCATCACTTGGCGCTACGTATTCGACGAGCACTCGTTTCCCGAAGGCTCCATGGACGATCACGTCGCGATCGGCGGCCGCTACTTCGACCTGCGCGACACCAGCTTCCACCTGACGCCGGCTGCCGACGGCAGGACGCGGCTGGAAATCGTCGCGCACTACCGCGTGTCGACCAGCATCAATGCCTATGCGGGCCCGGTGGCGCAGATCCTGGGCAACGACTTCCTCGATACGGTCCTCGGGCTTTACCAGCGTCGCAGCGAGAATGCGGAGTTCGCGGGATGACCGGGGCGTCGCGCCCTCAATCGCGTCGAAATGCGCCCGCCCGGAGCCAGCCTTTCGCAGCGCCAGCGCGCTCGTCATAGACCCGTCCAGCCCAGATTGTCCGGCGAGCCATCCGGTCCGATACGATGCGGCGTGATGCACCAGGCGTCCGACGTGATGGTTATCCGAAGGACCGACTGACCACGCGCCATCCAGATGTTGATGCGGCAGTTCCACGGCATGGCATGCATGTGCTGCCATGTATCCAGTGATGTGACCAAAGGAAGGAAGCATGACGACCCAAGAAGGATTCACTGCAAATGCCCGGCTGGTGCGCGATGTGCGCATCCTGAAGTCGTACGCAGGCGTCACGACACTGGCGCTCGCGGCGCTGGCCTTGTCCGCGGCGAAGTCGCCCGACCCGTCGGCGGAACTCACCGTGGAGCGGATCAACATCGTCGATCCCACGGGCGTGAAGCGCATGGTGCTCTCCAACGCGGAGCGGTTCCCGTTGCCGATCGTGGAAGGCAAGGAACTTCCCCGTGCAGTCGCACCGGCGGGACTGGTGCTCTACGACTCGAAGGGAAACGAGGTAGGCGGAATCGCCGCCACGGATGCGAGCTTCGGCAAGACGAACGTGCTCGCGTTCGATTACCCGAATTACGACGCGATCGGCCTGTTCACCCGGGTGAGCCCGGACGGCAGCAAGGCGCTCGCCGGTTTGGCGATCAATGCGCGCCCGCCCGCAAATCTGGATCCCGAGGCCGCGGCCAAGGCCGCGCACACGCGCATCGCGATCCAGAACCAGAACGAGGACGCGCAGATCCTGTTGGCGGATACCCAGGGACGCGACCGGATTCGCCTGATGGTCGACCGCAAGGGCGAGGCACGGATCGAAGTGCTGGACGCGCAGGGCAAGGTCACGTTCCGCGCGCCGGAAGGCGGCTGATCGCGCCGGCGGACCAACATGCGAAGGCCGGCAGGAGACGACCTGCCGGCCTTCGTTTCGTCCGCAGGGGCCGTGTCGTTTTGCTGCAAGGCCGTATCGCGCGTCCACCGCTTCGACGCGAAGCAGGCCACGCTCCGAACGCCTACTCGCCCAGATGCTTCTCGTCGGCGCTGATCGCCGACACGCGTGCATCCTCGCGCTGATAACGCACCAGATGCGCCAACGCAGCATGCGCGTCACCGACCACCAGCGGTGCCGGCACGGACAGCATGAGGTTCAACGGCAGGCCGAACTCCTCGATGCTCCAGCCGTGCACATCGAGCACGCCGTCCGGCCCTATCGCCTGCGGGTGCCGCTCGCGGATGCGCTCGGCGAAGCTGCCGTGCTCCGGGATGTAGCCGAACACCGGCTTGCCCTTGGCTACCGCGTAGCCGACCTCGAAACAGGTGCCGCTGTCCGGTTCCGGGCCGCGAAAGAAGTCCAGGTTGGCGAGCACCGCATCGGCGCGTTCGATCAGGCCGATGTTGGCGCGATAGATCCACGCGGCCTGTGCCGCGGGATCGGTGATGTGCGCCGGCACGTCCTGGTCCAGCGGGAACAGCCCCTCGACCCCGAACTGCGCGCACAGCGCCTTGAGTTCCAGCCCCCGCGCATGCGCATCGGGACGGAACACGTCCGGGCCGGCCAGGTAGAGCGAGCGGATCATGCAGAACGTCCAGTGCAGGGGACGCCATTGTCGGCGGGCTGCACGCGTTGCACTAGCCGATCGCGGCCTGCAACTCCTTCCGCGATACGCACCGGCTATCCGGCTTCAGACACGCTCAACGGGCCGAGACAGTCGTGTCCGGCGATCCGGCCGCCTCGCTGCCGCTCGCACTCGCGACAGCCGGTGCAGGCGCCTTCAGCAGGCGAGTCAGATCGGCAGCGATGTCGTCCAGATCCTCCTCGGAGTAGCCCCTGCGAACAGTGTCGACACGCCCGTCCTTTCCGATCATCAGCATGTGCGGAATCGCCTGCACGCCGTACGCCTCACCGATGCGGCCGCTGGTGTCGCTGGTCAGCGTCAGCGTCAGATCCTTGAGACGGCGCTTGACCGCGCGATACGTGTCTCGGTCTTCCTTCCAGTTGATCGCGATGACCTCGATCCGGTCCTTGCCGGCCAGGTTCTGGATGTTCTCGAGGATCGGCAGTTCCTTGAGGCAGTACGGACACCACGTCGCCCAGAAAGTCAGGATCACGACCTTGCCGCGAAGGCGTTCGAGCGAGATCGGCTGACCCGACTCGTCCTTGCCGAACACATCCGGCGGCATATCGCCCTCACCGATCTTCGGTGCTCCGGCATGGGCCGCGGTCGCGATAACACATGCCAGCATCACGCTGGCGATCCATCGCTTGATCATGCTTGTTCCCCTGGGTCGCTGGGCGACCATCCCCGGCTGCTAATTAGCACGCGATGCGGGTGGCGTCCATGGAGTCCGGTGGCTTTACGCTAACGAACGCACTCCTTTGCGGTCGAACCTGCGCAGTCATCCACAATCGGGATGCATAAACGCGCTTCGTACGCTCCAACCCCGATGTAGCCGCCGGTTTTGCGGGGACTCTTCGCTGCGCTAGCTTGGTCGCACCTCAATGCCCGCCGCCATCCAGCGCCTTGAGTTCGCTCACCAGTGCGCTCGCCATCCCGGCACCGTCGCCGTACAGCATGCGCGTGTTGTCCTGGTAGAACAGCGCATTCTCGATGCCGGCAAAACCCGTGCCCTTGCCACGCTTGATGACGATGGTGTTCTTCGAATTGGCGACGTCCAGGATCGGCATGCCGTAGATCGGCGAGGCTGGATCGGTCTTGGCCACCGGGTTCACCACGTCGTTGGCACCGATCACCAGCGACACGTCGGTGTTGGGGAACTCCGGGTTGATGTCGTCCATGTCGGCGATCAGGTCGTACGGCACGCCCGCCTCGGCCAGCAGCACGTTCATGTGGCCGGGCATGCGGCCGGCAACGGGATGGATGGCGAACTTCACCTTCACGCCGCGATCCATCAGCTTCTGCGCCAGTTCCCAGATCTTGTGCTGCGCCTGTGCGACGGCCATGCCGTAGCCGGGCACGATCACCACGCGTTCGGCGTAGGCCATCATCGCGGCGACGTCGCCGGCTTCGATGGGCTTCTGCGAACCAGTGATCGTGTCCTGTGCCTGCCCGCCTCCGCCGAAGTTGGAGAACAGCACGTTGCGGATCGGCCTGTTCATTGCCTTGGCCATCAGCTGCGTGAGCAGCGTGCCCGCCGCACCGACCATGGTGCCGGCGATGATCAGCGCCTCGTTGCCCAGTACGTAGCCTTCGAACGCCACGGCCAGACCGGTCAGCGCGTTGTACAGCGAGATCACCACCGGCATGTCCGCGCCGCCGATCGGCAGCGTCATCAGCACGCCCAGCGCAAGCGCCAGCACGAAGAACGCGATGATCGCCGGCACCGACAGCGACTGGATGGCGACACCGCCGGCCACCAGCATCGCCACGAACACGGCGAGGTTGAACAATTGCTGGCCCGGGAACACCACACGCTTGTCCAGGCGGCCGTCCAGCTTGGCCCACGCGATGACCGAACCCGACAGCGACACCGCGCCGATGGCCGCGCCGATCACGGCCAGCACCAGCGCGGTGCGCGAAGGCGCCGCGCCCAGCGACGAGAAGCGCAGCAGCTCCACCGCGCCAATGGCCGCCGCCGAACCGCCGCCCATGCCGTTGTACAGCGCCACCATCTGCGGCATGTCGGTGATCGCCACCTTCTTGCCGGAAATCCACGCCGCAGCCGTGCCGATCACCAGTGCGATCACGATCAGGGCCAGGTTGTGCAGCCCCGGCAGCAGGAAGGTCGCCACCGTCGCGATCACCATGCCCAGGCCCGCCCAGCGGATGCCGCTGCGCGCGGTCACCGGCGAGGCCATGCGCTGCAGGCCCAGCAGGAACAGTGTGGCGGCGACGAAGTAGCTGGCGGACGCGATCCAGACCAGCGCGCTCATGCCTTGCCTCCGCCCTGGCCGGTGTCGCCGGGCTTGCGGCTGGACTTGAACATCTCGAGCATGCGTTCGGTTACCACGTAACCGCCGGCGGCGTTGCCTGCGCCCAGCAGGACGGCGATGAAGCCGATGACCTTTTCGAGGGTGGTGTCGGCGTGGCCCAGTACCACCATTGCGCCGATCAGCACGATGCCGTGGATGAAGTTGGACCCCGACATCAGCGGCGTGTGCAGGATCACTGGCACGCGCGAGATGATCACGTGGCCGGCGATGGCCGCCAGCATGAAGATGTACAGCGCCACGAACCCGTCGCCCATCATCCATCCCCGTCGAATTGTCGTCCGCATCATAACCGCCGATGAACGCGGCGCCAGATGTGTCAACCGCGCCACGCGCGAGGCGTTCCCCCTCTCGCAAGGCCCGCCCGGGCCGCGACCAGAGGAGGCACCGCGATGAGCTACGCACCCGGCAAGCGTCTGTTGATGGCGGGATTCGGGTTGCTCGCACTTGGCGCCATATCGGCGGCCAGCGCGGCCGATCACGGGGATCTCGTCGACCGGCGGATGGACCGCAAGGGCGACCGCATCGAGGCCCGACTGGATCGGCAGGGCGATCGCATTGATCACCGCCTCGACCTTCGCGCCGACCATCAGGCCGCGCTGGGCCACTGGCGCACCGCGGCCCGGCTGGATCGCAAGGGCGACCGCATCGACGAACGCCTGGACCGCCGCGGTGACGTGGCGGACGCACGCTGGGACCGGCGCGGCGACCGCTACGACCGCCGCTGGGACCGTTGGCACGGACATTAAGCGCGACCCCGTATGCTTCGACGCGTGAACCGCGAAACCGAAGACGACGTGCTGGCCGCCTCGCCGGCCGACGCACACGCCCGCTCCGCGTCCGGACCGGAGGCGCAGGCGCGAGTGCCCGCGTCGCTGGAGGAGTTCCTGGCGGGCATCGGCACGCGTGCGTTCCGTTTCGCCGAACTGGGATTGCGTAACCGCGACGACGCGCTGGATGCGGTGCAGGACGCGATGATGAAGATGCTGGCCTACCGCGACCGGCCCGCGGAGGAATGGACGCCGCTGTTCTGGAGCGTGCTGCGCAGCCGCATCATCGACGTGCAGCGCCGGCGCACCTTCCGCCTGCGCTGGCTGATGCCGGCGCCGGACAAGGACGATGTCGCGCTGGACTGGGCCGACGACGCGCCGGATCCGTCGCGGGCGCACGAGGGCCGAGAAGCCTACGGCAAGCTCGCCGATGCACTGGCGACCCTGCCGCGGCGACAGCGCGAGGCATTCACGCTGCGCGTGCTGGAAGAACTCGACGTCGCCACGACCGCGCGGGCGATGGGCTGCAGCGAAGGCGCGGTGAAGACCCATCTGTCGCGTGCGCGCGAAGCGCTGCAGCGGCAACTGGAGGATTGGCGATGAACCCCGGCAACGACCCCATGAACGACTCCCGCGACGACGCACGCTTCGACCAGGCCATGCGCGCACTGCATGCGCAGTCGCTGTCGAATATTTCCAGCAGCACGCGCGCGCGACTACGCGTGGCGCGACATGCCGCCGCGGCGCCGGCCGGTGCACGCGAGACGCGTCGCGGCTTCGGCTGGGTGCTGGCCAGCGGCTGCGCCGCGGTGTTCGCGCTGGTGATCGGCCTGCAACTGCGTCCTCCGCAGACCCCGGTGGCGCCCGCCGCGGCACCGGCCATCGCCGCCACGCCCGCGGGTTACGACGTCGACAGCGCCGTGGCCGTACTCGACGAGAATCCCGACCTCTACCTGTGGCTGGCGTCCAACGACGACGCCATGCCGTCCCTGGAGCAGTGACATGCGCCGCACCCCGATGTTCCTTCGTCCCACGCTGACCCTGGCCCTGCTGGCATCGGCAATCCCGGCATTGGCCGCCGATCCCCCCCCGGCCAATGCGTTGCCGGCATGGGAGCAACTGACCCCGGCCCAGCGCGAAACGCTGATTGCTCCCGTGCGCGAACGCTGGAACACGCAGCCCGACGAACGCGCGCGCATGCTCGACCGCGCGCAGCGCTGGCAGCAGATGACGCCCGAGCAGCGCAAGCGCGCGCGCCATGGCATGCAGCGCTGGGAGCACATGAGCCCCGAGCAGCGCGAACAGATGCGTGCGCTGTACGCGAAGATGAGCACGCTCGACCAGGAACAGCGCAAGGCCCTCAAGGCGCAGTGGCGCGAGATGACGCCGGACCAGCGCCGTGCCTGGGTGAAGGCCAACCCCGCGCCCGCCGACCTGCCGCCGCCTCCCCCGCGCGACTGATCGGCCGCCGGCGCTGGCCTTCGCCACCGCCCTTGCCCCATCCGCTAGGATGCGGTGACACCAGTCCGGGAGCGGAGCATGGCAGGCATCACGATCGGCGTGGCAGGCGAAACAGCGAGCGGCGAGCGCCGCGTCGCGCTGACGCCGGAAACCTGCAGGAAGCTCGTCGCACGCGGCGCGCACGTGCGCGTGCAGCGCGGCGCAGGACGGCAGTCGGCCTTCACCGACGAGTCCTATGCCGAGGCTGGCGCCGAGCTCGTCGACGATGCCGATGCCGCGTTGCGCGAAGCCGACGTGGTGCTGTGCGTGCAGCCGCCTCCGGCCGACGTGCTGCGCAGCCTTCGCCAGGGCACTACGGTGGTCGGACTGCTGGCACCGCAGTCGGACGCAGCGCGCGGCGAAGCGATTGCCGCACGCGGCCTGCTCGCGTTTCCGCTGGAACGCCTGCCGCGCACCACGCGCGCACAATCCATGGACGTGTTGAGCTCGCAGGCAGGCATGGCGGGCTACAAGGCGGTGCTGATTGCCGCACAGCTCGCGCCGCGTTTCTTCCCGATGCTGACCACCGCCGCGGGTACGATCCGTCCGTCGAAGGTGCTGGTGGTCGGGGCCGGCGTGGCTGGCCTGCAGGCCATCGCCACGGCACGTCGCCTCGGCGCGCAGGTGGAAGGCTTCGACGTGCGAACCGAAACGCGCGAGCAGATCGAATCGCTGGGCGGCAAATTCCTGGACCTTGGCGTCAGCGCCGCGGGCGAAGGCGGCTATGCGCGTGCGCTCACCGACGACGAGCGTGCCGAACAGCAGCGACGTCTCGCCGAGCATCTGAAGAACGTCGACGTGATCGTCTGCACCGCCGCGGTGCCCGGCCGTCCCGCGCCGAAGATCATCACCGCGGGCATGGTCTCAGGCATGCGTCCGGGCAGCGTGATCGTGGACCTGGCCGCGGAAACCGGCGGCAACTGCGAACTCACCCGTCCGGGCGAAACGCTGGACAGCAACGGCGTTACCGTCGCCGGCCCGCTCAACCTCGCCAGCAGCGGCGCGGTGCATGCCAGCGAGATGTATGCGCGCAACGTGTTCAACTTCGTCAGCCTGTTCGTGACCGACGAAGCGTCGCGCGAAGGCCGCCTCGCCTTCGACTGGAACGACGAACTGCTGGCGCGCACGGTGTGGCCGGAGCGCGCGGAGGCCGCGGCGGCTTGAGGCGCGCGGGGTCGCTCCTCGCTGTCCCGCATGCCGCCTGTGCTCGTCATCCCCGCGAAAGCAGGGATCCAGCGCCGTTTCACTTCCTGGATCGCGTTCGACGAGCCATGCCCTGCGCAACGTTCGCACTGGTCGCCAGCAAGCTGGCTCCTACGACAGCGTAGCCGGCAGCAGGAGCGCGCGAGCGCGGGGGCGCCCCCATGCTGTCCCCGCATGCCGCTTTGCTCGTCATCCCCGCGAAAGCGGGGATCCAGTGCCTTTTCACGCTTTCCCGCCGCGCTTGAACAGCCGCGCCTGCTTACCGACTTCATAGGAGCGATCCTGCTCGCGACAGCCCCCCCAGAACAAAAAAAGGCCGGTCATCGACCGGCCTTTTCGCTTGACGCACTGTCGACTAGCGCGCGCTCAACGCACAGTACCCGCACGATCCAGATGACGGCGCACCTGCCGCATCGCCTCGTCGAAGGCGGTGCGCTCGGCACCGATGGTCAGGCGACCGGCGCCGGCCAATGCGGCCAGCTCCTCGGCAGAGGCGACCAGCACGCGCAGGCCGCGACGGTTCACCAGCAGGTAGCGCGAGGTCAGCGGGCTGACCCAGGCGACCTTGGCCGCGGCGGCCTGGCCCTCTGCGTCGGTGAGGCGCACCCAGTCGCCGACTTCCAGCGTGCGCATGCGCTCGGCCAGCAGCGGGTCGTGGCGGACGGTGTCGGTGCCCCCGGCCAGCCACAGGCGGCGTTCGGTATCGGCCGCATCGTCCTCGGGCAGCGCCAGCGGCGGCGCGGGACGCACGCGGCGCGCGGTATCGGGATCGGCCAGCGCCCGCACCAGGCCTGCCATGCCGTGCTGGGCGGCGCTGTCGTCCAGGCCGGAGCTGGCCAGACATTCGATGATCGCCGGCTGCAGCGCGAGCAACTGGTCCGCCAGCTCATGGCCGCGGTTCTGCTGGGCCAACTGGTCGGCCATCACCAGCGCATCGCCCAGGGCGATGGCCTCGGCATGGCGGCGCGGGTCGGCGTTGTCGCGCAGCAGCGTCTGCACCACGTGGTGGCGCCATGGCATGGCCAGGAACTCGGCCACAGCCTGGGTCAGGGGCGCGGTGTCGATGCGCTCGTGCAGCGCGGCTTCGGCCTGCGAGCGCGCGGCGCCGAGGCGCTCGCGACCGTAGGTGGCCTTGGCGGCACGCTGTTCCTGCAGTTCGAAACGCCGGCGCTGCTGGGCCAGCAGGGCGTCGAGCTCGGCGTGCGCGAGTTCGAACACGGCCAGGTCTTCGTTGTACTCGGCCACGATGCGCTGCGAGATCTCTGTGGCGCGGTCGAGCAGCTCGCGATCCTGCGGCGTCTCGCCGTCGTTGCCTTCACAGGCTTCGGTGATCGCGTCGAGCAGGCGGCGCGCCGGATGTTCGCGCTTCACGAACACGGCGTTGTCGGTCAGCGCCACCTTCACGTACGGCAGCACCAGGCGCGCGTACAGGCGGCGCGCGCGGTCCTGCAGGGCGTTGTGGCGGAACAGCGAGTCGAACAGCAGCGCGACCAGGTCGATCGCGTCTTCTTCCTCGGGACTGAAGCAGGCCTGGTCCGGGTTGAGGCCGAGCCGACGTGCACCGTCCTGCAGGTGGTCGCGGATGGTTTCGCCCAAGCGTCCGGAGACCGCCAGCGCACGGGCGAAGGCATCCGGCGGCTCGGCCTGCAGCAGCGAAGCGACGCTGAGGATCTCGTCCACGCGCAGTTCGCGGCGCTGCATCACCGCGCGGTCCGGCAACGCGCCACCGGGCGCCGCACCATCGGCACGCGGCATGGTTTCGCGCCAGGCGTGCAGCTGGCTGCGCAGCTCGGCCAGTTCGGCCGACATCGCCGCGAGTTCCTGCTGCGACATCGGGCTGGACAGCGTGCGGCCGAAGTTGCCGGCGCCGGCGGCGGACATCGGGCCAGGCGACGGCGCAGGCGCTCCGCCGAAGCCCTCGCCCATGCCGCCTTGACCCATGCCGCCCTGGCCATGGCCGCGCGGCACCAGGTCTTCCTCGAAGCCGCGCCTGGGCTCCGTCGGCGCCACGCGCGGCGCAGGGGTCCCGGCGCCGTAGCCGGCGCTCGCGAGCAACGTGTTGATCCTGGCGTACAGCTCGCCAAGCACGCGCACCAGTTCCTGCTCGTAATGGCGGAACAGACGACCGCGCAGCGTGTCGGGCACCTGAGCGTCGAGCAAGGTCTGCGAGAACGCCGCCACCAGGCGCTCCGGGCCGATCGGATTGGCGCCCATCGGCACCCGCATGGCTTCGCCCAGGGCCTGCAGGCGGCCCTGCAGCATGTCGAGTGGCCGCGCGAAGCGCGCCACCAGCGATTCGTTAAGACGGCCGCTGGCCAGTTCGTATTCGAGTTGCTGTTCGTCCACCAGGCGCAGCTGGACGTCGCCACCGCTGCGGATGCGCAGCGCGCGGAAGTCGTCGAACGCCTGCGCCACCTGCTGGCGGAAGCGCATGACGTGCGTGGCCTGGTGCTGGCGGAGCACCCACAGCGCCGCCTGTTCTTCGTAATGGTTGTTCTTGCCGTCGCCCTTGAGCAGGGCCACCTTCAGCGCGTCTTCCACGGGCCCGTAAAGCGAGCCCGGCAGGCCGCCGAGGGCCTCCAGGGACTGGCGCTTGATTTCCTCAAGCACGCGCAACGGATCGGTACGCGTGGCTTGAGCAACGCCGTGCGGGTAGCCGGACACTGCGATTTCCCCAATTACGTGGTGTGCGACGTGGACCGAACGTGCCGTTGCCCGGCAGTTCCGCTGCTCATAGTGGCAAGATACGACACCGTCTTGCAGGCCCATTTTGAACAATTGTGACTGATGTCGCTAATCACTTCTGACCCCCGGCAAATCGACCAGGCCCTTGCCGCCCTGGACGCCCGCCGGTCGGTCCCGCCCAAGCAGCTCGGTGAGCCTGCGCCGGACCACCCCACCCTGCTCCGCCTGCTGGAATCGGCCGTGCGCGTGCCGGACCACGGCAAGCGCGTGCCATTCCGCTTCCTGAGTTTCCGTGGCGAGGCCCGCCACGCTTTCGGTGAGCAGCTGGCGGCCCGCAGCCGCCAGCGCGACCCGGCGGCCAGCGAAGCGGTGATCGAAAAGGACCGGCTGCGATTCTCGCATGCCCCACTGGTCGTGGCCGTCATCGGCCAGTTGGGCCCGGACGAGAAGATCCCCGAGTCCGAGCGCTTCTCCACCGCCTCCTGCGTCTGCTTCGCCCTCCTCCAGGCCGCCCAGGCGCTGGGCTACGGGGCGATCTGGCTGACCGGCTGGTTGGCCTACGACGCCGAAGTCGCCAGCTGGCTGGGCCTGGCCGAACATGAACGGGTGGTCGGCTTCATCCATATCGGCACACCGAAACTGGAGGCTCCGGAGCGCGAGCGCCCCGATCCGCGCGACCTGCTGACCGAGTGGACGCCGGCATGAACGCCCCGGCCCATACCGGCGGCACCCTGTTCCTGGTGGACGCCAGCCTTTACGTGTTCCGGGCCTGGCACTCCATGCCCAACGAGTTCCACGACCACGAAGGCTGGCCGACCAACGCCGTCCACGGCTTCGCCCGGTTCCTGCTGGAGCTGATGGACCGCGCCCGGCCGCAGAACATCGCCATCGCCTTCGACGAGGCGCTGGATTCGTGCTTCCGCAATTCGTTTTATCCGGCCTACAAGGCCAACCGCGAGCCTGCGCCGGAAGAACTGCGCCGCCAGTTCGGCCACTGCCGTGCCCTATGCACCGCGCTCGGCCTGGCCGTGCTGTCGCATAGCGAATACGAGGCCGACGACCTGATCGGCAGCGCATTGACCTCGGCGCGCGCGCACGGCTTCCGCTCGGTGATCGTGTCGGCCGACAAGGACCTGTCGCAGTTGCTGGGCGACTTCGACGAGCAGTGGGACTTCGCCCGCGGCCAGCGCTGGGGCGCGGCCGGGGTGCCGGAGCGCCACGGCGTGCACGCGCACCAGATCGCCGATTACCTGGCCCTGACCGGCGACGCCATCGACAACATCCCCGGCGTGCCGGGCATCGGCGCCAAGACGGCGGCCGCGCTGCTGGGTCACTTCGGCACGCTCGATGCGTTGCTGCAGCGCGTGGACGAGGTGCCCTTCCTGCGGTTGCGCGGCGCCGCCGCAGCCGCGGCGCGCCTGCGCGAACACCGCGAGCAGGCCCTGCTGTGCCGCCGCCTCACCACCATCGCGCTGGACGCGCCGCTAGGCGAAACCTCACTGCACTTCGCACGCGGGCGTGCGGACGCGGCGATCCTGGGTTCGCTGTGCGAATCGCTGCGCTTCGGCCCGATGACGCGCCGTCGCCTGTACGACGCGGCCGGGCTCGACTTCGCCGCGTCACAGCTTCCGTCGTAGCATCGCCGGATCGCTGCCGCCGTGCCGCCGCAGCCCAGAAGCCGATACCGGAGACCCGATGAACGACCACGCCGACGCGCCCGAACTCCTCTACGACGGCCAGTGGCTGCGCATGCTCAAGCGCGGCACCTGGGAGTACGTGGAGCGTACCAACGGCGACGGCATGGCAGTCATCGTCATCGCGGTGACGCCCGACGACAACGTGCTGTTCGTCGAGCAGTACCGCGTGCCGCTGGGCGCGTCGACCATCGAAATGCCCGCCGGTTTGGTCGGCGACGACCACGACACCGATACGCTGGAAGCCGCAGCGCGTCGCGAGCTCATCGAGGAAACCGGCTGGGCCGCCGATCGCGTGGACGTGCTGCTGGTGGGCCCCACGTCGGCCGGCATGAGCAGCGAGCGCATCGCCTTCGTCCGGGCCCGCGGCCTGACCCGCGTCGGCACCGGCGGCGGCGTCGGCAGCGAGAACATCACCGTGCACGAAGTCCCGCGTGCCCAGGCGCCGGCCTGGCTGATGCAGAAGCAGCGCGAAGGCTACGAGCTCGACCTCAAGCTCTGGGCGGGGCTGTGGATGATCGAGCACAACCCGGACGGGTCGCGGGTGGAGTGAGCTGGACTTCGATCGCGTGATGGCGCCTCGGGCAAGCTCGCCTGCGGCGTCCCGATCTGTTGCGCCCATCCGCCAACGTAGGAGCGAGCTTGCTCGCGACTCGCCGGCTTTACGACGTAAGAGCGAACTTGCTCGCGACTCGCCGGCCCGACGACGTAGGAGCGAGCTTGCTCGCGACTATTCCGCGGGGAGCAAGGTCGCCAGCAAGCTGGCTCCTACGGCGCTGACGCTCAGCGCGCGAATGCGTCCGTCGCGCGCACCAGCGCGTCCACGTTCTCCGCTTCGAACGCGGAGTGGCCCGAAGCCGGCGTGATCACCAGGTCCGCCTTCGGCCAGGCCTTCTTCAGGTCCCACGCGTTGGCGACGGGACACACCACGTCGTAGCGGCCGTGCACGATCACGCCGGGGATGTCGGCGATGCGATGCGCGTCGCGCAACAGCTGGTCGTCGGCATCGAAGAAGCCGCTGTGCACGAAGTAGTGGTTCTCGATGCGCGCGAACGCCAGCGCGAACTGCGGGTCTTCGTGGCTGGCGGCGAAGTCCGGATCGATGTGCAGGAAGCTGGTCGCGCCTTCCCACACGCTCCACGCCCGTGCGGCGGCCAGGCGCGTAGCCTCGTCGGACGAGGTAAGGCGACGGTGGTAGGCGCTGATCAGGTCATGGCGCTCGACCGGCGGAATCGCGGCCAGGTAGTGTTCCCACGCATCCGGAAACAGGCGCGAGGCGCCGTCCTGGTAGAACCACTCCAGCTCCCATCGGCGCAGCATGAAGATGCCGCGCAGCACCAGTTCGGTCACGCGCTGCGGATGCGATTGCGCGTAGGCCAGCGCGAGCGTCGAACCCCACGAACCGCCGAACACCTGCCAGCGCTGGATGCCCAGCATCTCGCGCAGCTTCTCGATGTCGGCCACCAGGTCCCACGTGGTGTTGTCCACCAGGTCCGCGTGCGGCGTGGATCGCCCGCTGCCGCGCTGGTCGAACAGGATGATCCGATAGCGCGACGGATCGTGGAAACGCCGCATCTTCGGACTGCAACCCGCACCCGGCCCGCCATGCAGCAGCACCACCGGCTTGCCGTCCGGATTGCCGCACTGCTCGAAGTACAGCGTGTGGCGGTCGTCGACCTTCAACGTGCCACTGTCGTACGGCTGGATCTCGGGATAGAGCGTGCGCATCGCGGGGCCTCGCGTGGGGGACGTGGATTGTAGCGCGCGGTCTGCGGTGCTCTGGCTGACGGCATCGCCGGATATGCAGCCGCATGAGCGATTCGCGGTGTGCAATCGATGGCACTACGTCGAAGGGGCGTTCGCCTGGCCCCCCTCGCCTTCGCCGATCGTCATCCCGGCGAAAGCCGGGATCCAGGCGGGCCGCGAAAGTGGGTCCACGCTGTTTCAGGGGCAGCGACGGGAGTGACCGGATCGCACAGCAAAGCGAATGGATTCCAGCTTTCGCTGAATGACGGACGCAGGAGGGCTGATGCGCTACGTCTTCTTCAGGCTCGCCCGAAACGCGCGGATCACACACGCCCCAGCGTCACCCGATCGCGCTGTTCCCAGTCGCGCTCGGTGACCACGGCTTCGAAGCCGGCGCGCTCGAACAATTCGCGCACGGAGCCGCCCTGGTCCCAGCCATGCTCGACCAGCAGCCACCCGCCGGGCTTCAGGTGTGCAGGCGCGCCGGCGACGATGCGGCGCAGGTCGTCCAGGCCGTCGGCGCCCGAGGCCAGCGCCGTGCGGGGTTCGAAACGCAGGTCGCCCTGAGCCAGATGCGCGTCGTCGTCGGCGATGTACGGCGGATTGCTGGCGATGACGTCGAAGCGCTCGCCTGCCAATGGCCCCAGCCAGTCGCCGGCGCGGAACTCGACGCGCTCCAGCCCCAGCGCGCGGGCGTTGATCCGCGCGACGGCCAGCGCCTGCTCGCTCGCGTCCGTGGCGACCACTCGCGCCTGCGGGCGCTCGTGCGCGATGGCCAGCGCGATCGCGCCCGTGCCGGTGCCCAAGTCGGCGACACGGACCTCCCCGCTCACGGGCAGCCGCTCCAGCGCCAGTTCGACCAGCCGCTCGGTTTCGGGTCGGGGAATCAGCGTGGCCGACGTGACCTGCAGGTCGAAGCGCCAGAAGCCGCGTTGCCCGAGGAGATAGGCCACCGGTTCGCCAGCGACGCGGCGCGCGACCAGCTCTTCGAAGGTCGCGACCCGGTCCGGGGGGACAAGGTCATCACGGTGGACATAAAGCCAGGTGAGGCCGACACCCAGGACGTGGGCCAGCAGGCGTTCGGCTTCGGCACGGCCCTCATCGAGCGGCAGGCGCTGCGCTGCATCCGCGACAAGGTTGGCGACGGTCGAGGACACGGGGAATGAATGCGACATGCCGCATTGTCGCCCGGGACGCCCGTCCGCCGAGGTGCGGGCGCCTTGATGGACCGGCGGCGGACCGCATGTCCTTGCGAGGGCACTAATGGCCCTCGTGGTTCGATAGCCAAATCCTATTGGATCAATTCCATCAATCAACTTGATGGATAGGATCGGCTTCCCTAACCTACTCGCACTGGTTTTCCACCCTCCCATCCACCCAGCAAAGGAACCATCCTGATGTCGCTGATCAACACCCAAGTGCTGCCGTTCAAGGCCACCGCCTACAAGAACGGCGAGTTCATCGAAGTCACCGACGCCAACCTGAAGGGCAAGTGGTCCGTCGTGTTCTTCTACCCGGCCGACTTCACCTTCGTCTGCCCGACCGAGCTGGGCGACCTGGCCGACAACTACGCCGAGTTCCAGAAGCTGGGCGTGGAGATCTACGGCGTGTCGACCGACACCCACTTCACCCACAAGGCCTGGCACGACACCTCGGACACGATCAAGAAGATCCAGTACCCGCTGATCGGCGACCCGACCGGCACGATCACCCGCAACTTCGGCGTGATGATCGAGGAAGCCGGCCTGGCCGACCGCGGCACCTTCGTGATCGATCCGGACGGCAAGATCCAGATCGTCGAGATCAACGCCGGCGGTATCGGTCGCGACGCGGGCGAACTGCTGCGCAAGGTCAAGGCCGCCCAGTACGTCGCCGCGCATCCGGGCGAAGTCTGCCCGGCCAAGTGGAAGGAAGGCGAGCAGACCCTGAAGCCGTCGCTGGACCTGGTCGGCAAGATCTGACGTTGCACCCCTTGTCCCGCATCGCGGGATGAGGCCGAGGGGGCGAGGCCGCCCGTGGACCCGCCCCCTCCCCTTGCCCCCCGGCAAGACGCTCGGTCAGTTCTGACCAGTTCCCTTTTGAATGTCGCGACGTTCGGGCTTCGCTCTCTCTCCCTCCCAAAGCCCGGGCGCTCGCGGCGTTCACCCTCAAGAAACGCATTGGAGTCATCGCATGTTGGACGCCGATCTCAAGACCCAGTTGAAGGCCTATCTGGAAAAGGTCACGCAGCCGATCGAGCTCGTCGCCTCGCTGGATGACGGCGACAAGTCGCGCGAGCTGGAAGGCCTGCTGCAGGACGTCGCCTCGCTTTCCGACAAGATCACCTACTCGCGCCGCGACGACGACGCGCGCCGTCCGTCCTTCGCGATCGTTCGCGCCGGCACCGACGTGAGCGTGCGCTTCGCCGGCATCCCGATGGGCCACGAGTTCACCTCGCTGGTGCTGGCCCTGCTGCAGGTCGGCGGGCATCCGTCGAAGGCTGCGCCGGAACTGCTGGAGCAGGTGCGCGACCTGGAAGGCGAGTACTACTTCGAAACGTACATGTCGCTCTCGTGCCAGAGCTGCCCGGACACGGTGCAGGCGCTGAACCTGATGAGCGCCATCAACCCCAACATCCACCACGTCGCCATCGACGGCGCGCTCTACCAGGACGAGGTCAACGAGCGCCAGATCATGTCGGTGCCGACGGTGTACCTCAACGGCCAGATGTTCGACACCGGCCGCATGACCATCGAACAGGTGCTGGCCAAGCTGGACACCGGTGCGTCGCAGCGCGATGCCGAGAAGATCAACGCGAAGGACGCCTTCGACGTGCTCGTGGTCGGCGGCGGTCCCGCCGGCGCGGCGGCCGCCGTCTACGCGGCGCGCAAGGGCATCCGCACCGGCATCGCGGCCGAGCGTTTCGGCGGCCAGGTGCTGGACACCATGGCCATCGAGAACTACATTTCCGTGGTCGAGACCGAAGGTCCGAAGTTCGCCGCGGCGCTGGAGCAGCACGTCAAGGCCTATGACGTGGACATCATGAATCTGCATCGCGCCGCGAACATCCGCCGCGAAGGCAAGCAGATCCTGGTGGACGTGGCCGGCGGCGGCCAGCTGAAGGCCAAGTCCGTCATCCTGGCCACCGGCGCGCGCTGGCGCGAACTGAACGTGCCCGGCGAACAGGAATACCGCAACCGCGGCGTGGCCTACTGCCCGCACTGCGACGGCCCCCTGTTCAAGGGCAAGGACGTGGCGGTGGTCGGCGGAGGCAACTCCGGCGTGGAAGCGGCCATCGACCTGGCCGGCCTGGTGCGCCACGTCACGCTGATCGAGTTCGGCGCGACCCTGCGCGCTGACGAGGTGCTGCAACGCAAGCTGCGCAGCCTGCCCAACGTCAAGATCATCACCCAGGCCCAGACCACGGAAGTGCTGGGCGACGGCAAGAAGGTGGTGGGCCTGAACTACCTGGATCGCGAGACCCAGCAGTC